>CAIYXO010000573.1 GCA_903930165.1 uncultured Verrucomicrobiota bacterium
CCGGAGATCGAGGGCGACACGCACCAGCTCGAACGGGTGCTCTTCAACCTCGTCTTCAACGCCATCAAGTTCACGCCGGCGGACGGTTCCGTGACGCTTTCAACCGCCCGCGAAGAGGGCTGGATCGTGATCCGGGTCACCGACACCGGCATCGGCATCGATCCTTCCCACCTGCCCCGCATCTTCGAGCGTTTCTGGCAGGTGGACGCCTCGGCCCAGCGCAAGTACCAGGGCGCCGGCATCGGCCTCTCGCTCGTCCGGGACCTGACCGAGGCCCACGGCGGAACGGTCTCGGCGGAAAGCACCCCCGGAAGGGGAACCTCGATCGTCGTGCGCCTGCCCGCGACGCCTCCCGGCCCCGTGGCGCTGGCGGAACCGGCACCTTCGGACCTCGGCATCGCGACGCCGGTCTCCCCGACACCCCCGACGTCCCAGGCGTTGGCGGACGACCCTGCGGCCTCGGACGGGGAATGGCTCTCGACGCTCTACCGGCGGGCGGAGCTCTTCCCGGGCATCCCGAACCTGCGGGAATCGTCCCAGACCCGCCGAAACGGCCCACGCATGGACAACCGCCCCGCCGGCCCACGCATCCTGATCGCCGACGACGAGCCCGACATGCTGGTGTTCCTCCGGACTCATCTGGAGGCGGAGTTCGAGGTGCTCGAGGCGGTGGACGGCAATGCCGCGGTGACCCTCGCCTCCCAGTACCTGCCGGAGGTGATCATCTGCGACATGATGATGCCCGAGAAGAACGGCATCCAGGTCTGCCGGGAACTCCAGTCGAGGCCGGAGACGCGCAGCATCCCGTTCCTCATGCTCACGGCCCGTGCCGACGACGAGACCAAGCTCGCGGCGCTGTCGGCGGGAGCGCACGACTTCCTCTGCAAGCCGTATTCCTCCGCGGAACTGGCGGCGCGCGTGCGGAACCTCGCCCAGAACCACCGGCTCCAGCGCGAGCTCGGTTGGCAGAACCGGAAGCTCGAGTCCACGATCGAGCAGCTCAAGGAAACCGAGATGAACCTGGTCCAGAGCGAGAAGCTCGCATCACTGGGACGTCTCAGCGCGGGAATCCTCCACGAGATCAACAACCCGCTCAACTTCGCCAAGACCGCCGTCTACACCCTCAAGAAGCAGGCCTCCAGGCTCCCCCCTGAAAGCCGCGGTCCGATCGAGATCAACCTCAAGGACCTCTCCGACGGCATCGACCGTGTGGTCAAGATCGTCACCGACATGCGGAAGTTCAGCCACCAGGGCGGCGCCGCGGGAGGTTTGGTGCGCACCGAGGTCCGGCCGGTCCTCGAAAGCGCCCTCCGGTTCCTTTCGGCGGAGCTTCGGGACCGAGTCGAGGTCGTGGTCGATGTCCCGGATGCCCTCGTGGTGGAGGCCCATCCCGGGAAGCTGCTTCAGGTCTTCACCAACCTCCTGCAGAACGCGCTCGATGCCCTGGCGTCGAGGCCCGCGGGCACACCTGAACCGCCCACGATCCGCATCCGCGGAGGAGTCCATGACGGCATGACCATCGTGCGGATCCACGACAACGGCACCGGCATCCCGGCGGATGTCCTCGGCAAGATCTTCGACCCCTTCTTCACGACCAAGGAGGTCGGCAAGGGCACCGGACTCGGCTTGAGCATCTGCTTCCGCATCATGAACGAGTTCGGCGGCGCCATCCGGGTCGCCACGGAACCGGGCCTCTTCACCGAGTTTGCATTGGAGTTCCCGCCGGTTTTCGCCGATAACCCATCCGTCAAATCCTATGTCCGCAACTGAGCCGAACCACGACTACCGCCGGTTCGCCATCCTCTACGTCGACGACGAGGTGGCCGCGCTGCGCCAGCTGCCGCAGGCGCTGGAGGACGAATTCCGCTTCTACACCGCGGAGAACGCCGAGGAGGGTCTGAAGATCCTCCAGGAACATCTCGACGACATCGGCCTTGTGCTCTCCGACCAGCAGATGCCGGGCATGAAGGGCGCGCAGTTCCTCGAACGCGTCCGCCAGCTCCGTCCGCGGATCACCCGGATGCTCGTCACCGCGCACAGCGACCTCCAGGCGGCGATCGACTCCGTGAACCGCGGGGCCATCTACCGCTACCTGGACAAGCCGTGGGAGATGGAGCCGCTGTCGCGCGAGCTGCGGCGCGGTCTCGAGTACTTCATGGTCCAGCGTGAACGCGACGCCCTGCTGCGGGAGAAGCTTTCCGCGCTGCACCGCATGGTGATCACCGACCGCGTGCTTTCCCTCGGCGTCCTCGCCGCGGGACTCGGCCATCATGTCCGCAATGCGATGTCCGCGGTGAGGACCTTCCTCGACCTCGCCCCCGAGATGTTGGGCCGGGAAAGCCTCGACCTCGGTCAGCTCCAGCACCCGGCGTTTTGGCACGACTTCCACGGGAAGGTGCAGCAGAGGGTCAGCATGGTCGTGGACCTCCTCGACGATCTCTCCAAGCATGCCGGCCCCAGCGGCTTCCAGTTCGACTCCGTCGTCCGTCTGCGCGAGGTGGTCGACCAGGTCGTGCTCCTCCAGAAGCCCGAGCTGGAATCCCTCGGGGTCGAGATCCAGAACAACATCCCCGCCGACCTGCCCCCCATGAAGGTCGACGGCGGCCGCTTCCAGCGCCTGTTCGAGCTGCTCTTCAAGGACCAGTACACGAACCTGCAGCAGGGCGGCCGCATCGTCTGCAACGCCCGCCACCTTCCCCAGGAACCGGGCCGCGCGGCCGAGGTCGAGATCCGGGTCTCGGACAACGGCCCAGGCCTGCCCAGCGACGCGATCCGCTCGGTCTTCGATCCGTTCTTCGTGCGCAGCGGCGATCCCCAGAGCTTCGGCGTCTGCCTGATGGCGGTCTATTTCCTCGTCTACCACCACGGTGGCCGGATCCAGGTCGAGTCCGCTCCCGGCGGCGGCCTTTCCTTCCAGATCAACATGCCGGTGGAACCTCCCGTCGTGGAGGATCCGGAGAAGGGCAACGACTTCCTCGCCCGGGTGATGACCAACGAACGGCTCTGGGAACGACTCCTGTCGCAACCATGAACCCCTCGGCAACCCTACCGGTTCCGCTTCACGTCCCAGCACCGAGAATGAACCCCGGACGCGAGCCAAGACCCGAGCCCCAGAGGCACCGGGTCCTTGTCGTCGACGACGACTCGGCGGTGAGGGATTCCATCCGCATGATCCTGGAGGGCGAGTTCGACGTGTCCGAGGCCGCATCGGCCCAGGAGGCGCTCTCCTCGTTCCGCCGCGACCTTTTCTCCGCCGTCCTCACGGACTACAGGATGCCCGGCATGGACGGCATCGAGTTCCTGACCCAGCTGAGGGCACTGGATGCCAATGTCCCGGCGATCCTGCTGACCGGCTACGGCAGCCTGGACATCGCCACGCAGGCGATCCGGCTCGGCATCACGGCGCTGGTCACCAAGCCGTTCAAGGTTTCGGACCTGAGGTCGACCGTCGCCGAGACCTGCCGCAGGGAGGAACGTCGCCGACAGGACCAGCATCTGGCCGAACAGAGCCGACGGGCGCTGGCCGCCGCCGAGTCCGCGACCCTCGAGCGCAACATGTACGCGGGCATCCTCCATGATCTCAACGGACCGCTGACCTATCTCGCCGGGATGAGCGAGCTGCTCCGCGACGAGATCGCGATCTCGATCCACGTCTCCCCGGAACATCTCCACAATTGGCGTGAAAGAACCGAACAGCTCTGGAGACAGGCGACCTATTGCGGTGAACTGTCCCACCGTTCGGTGCGCTACCTGAGGGGCAACCGCAACCAGGGCGCCGATCTCGGGAAGGTTTTCGAGGACCTGACCCAGATCCTACGAGCCCATCCGTCCCATCGTGGCAACCACCTCATCGTCCGTCCGGTCGCCGAGGGCCTGAGAGTCCGCATCGGTTCCCCGGAGCTGCTCCGGATCCTGGTCAACCTGGGCGTCAACGCCCTCCAGTCGACCGAGGAGCCGCACCGCGTCGAAGTCGACGCCTGGGCGCTGCTGGAGCCGGTGGACCTCGACGGCCTCAACCTCCGCTCCCCGGGAATGTTCCTCGGACGGGAGACCTTCCTGAACAGGGCGCCCCTGGTCGCGGTGGCGGTCCGTGACAACGGACCCGGCATCTCCCCGGAGGTCCTTCCGAAGCTCTTCCACGGGATCGTCACCACCAAGGACGAACACCACGGGACGGGCCTGGGCCTGACCGTCGTCCGCCAGGCGATCATCGAATCGGGCGGCGCGGCCCACCTGCGCACGCAACCCGGCCGGGGCACCGCCTTCACCCTGTTCCTCCCGGCCTAGCCGGATTTCCCGCATGGGGGGATTCTCCCGAGTCCTTACGCGCAGGAAACTCCTGGCCGTATCCGCGTCCGTGGTCCTTTCCGCCTGTCGGCCCCTGAAACCACAGGTCCCCGGCGATTCCGGGGACCTGCCTGGGTTGGCCGGACTCGATGGCGTACGACGTCGGCTGGAACTCCCGCAGGGCACACGCGCCGTGGTCCTGATGACTCTCTCGGTCGACTGCCCGATCTCCAACCAGGTTCTGCCCGCCTTCCGGGAACTCGCCGAACGACACGCCGCGGAACGGGTGCTCTTCCTCGAACTCTATCCCAACGTGGACGAGACCGATGCGGCCGTGGTCGAGCACCGGACTGCCTATGGAGCCGGCCCCGCCGGATGGCGTGATCCCGATGGCGGATGGGCACGCCGATTCGGAATCGCCGTCACCCCGCAGGTGCTCGCCGTGACGCCGGACGGACGCCTCATCTACCGCGGCCGCTTCCACGACCAGTTCGAGGCCCTCGGCGTCCGGAAGCCCGCTCCCCGTCGGATGGATTTCGCCGAGGCCCTCAAGGCGTTCCTCGCCGACGGACGCCCAAGGGCCGTCGAGACCAAGGCCATCGGGTGTCGCATCCGGACTTCCCCGCGCCCGTCTTCCCGCTAGTTTCGCGGCCTTGCCCCGTCGTCTCCTCCATTTCGCCGCGCTGGTCCTGCTTCGGTGCCTGATGGCGGCCACCGTCCTCGGATCCCTGGCCGCCCCGGTCACGTTCCACGACCAGATCGCTCCATTGATCGCCCGGCACTGCGTCTCCTGCCATCGGCCCGGCGGGGCGGCCCCGTTCCCGTTGGTGTCGGCCGACGACGTCCGCAAGCGATTCGGGGAGATCGAGGAGGTGGTCCGGACGGGACGGATGCCGCCATGGCTTCCGGCGCCCCAGGACGACCGTTTCCAAGGCGAGCGCCGTCTTTCGCCCGAGGAGATCCGGATCCTGCTGAAATGGCGCGAGGAAGGCTGGCAGCAGGGAAAATCCGGTGTCGTTGCCGTCCCGCCCCCGGTTCCGGGCGGATGGACCTGGGGAACTCCGGATCTCGTCGTCCGAATGCCCCTGCCCTACACGGTTCCGGCAGCCGGACGCGACGTCTACCGGCACTTTGTGCTGCCGACCGGATTGAACCGTGACGTCCGGATCGCGGCCTGGGAGTTCCGGGCGGGCTCCAGGACCGTGCACCACGCCTTCCTGAAGTTCGACCGGAAGGGTGAGGCGCGGCGTCACGATGCGATGGATTCGGAGGTGGGCTTCCCCGGAATGGACTCCCCGTCGGGTGTGCAGTCGCCGAACGGGCATTTCGCCAGCTGGCAACCGGGCGCCGCGCCGACGCGCAACCCAGAGGGCATGGCCTGGCTTCTGCCGGCCGGAGCGGATCTGGTCCTGCAGGCGCATCTTCAGCCCTCGGGAAAACCCGAGCCGCTCCAGGCCGAGGTGGCCTTGTGGTTCACCGATGAACCCCAATCCCGGCCGCCACTCAAGCTCGGCCTGGTCAACTACGGCTTCGTCATCCCTCCCGGCTCGACGAATGTCACGGCCACCGACCGTTTCGTGGTCGCCGGCGACTGCGACCTCCTGGGCCTGCTGCCACACGCGCACTACCTGGCCCGGCGCATCGAGGCCACCGCGGAGTTCCCGGACGGCGGACGCCGCCAGCTTCTTCAGATTCCGGACTGGGACTTCAATTGGCAGGGCGCCTACCTCTACGAGAAGCCGGTGTTCCTGCCCCAGGGAACCCGCGTCGAAATGCGTATCCACTTCGACAACAGCGTTTCCAATCCACGGAACCCTTTCGATCCGCCCCGGGAGACCCGCTTCGGCCACAACACGACCGATGAGATGGCGGAACTGTGGCTCCAGGTGCTGCCGCGGTCCGACGACACCGCCCGATTGTTGCGAGATGCCATCCTGCGCCAGACGGCGCGGGACGTCGTCGCCTACAACCGCGAGCGGCTTCGTCTGGACCCGAAGGATCCCATTGCCTTCCTCAACCTCGGCAAGGCGCTCCTCTCACGCCAACAGACCACCAACGCGGCCCGATTCCTGGTCCGGGCGGTCGAGTTGGCTCCCGACTCCGACGAGGCCCACTACCAACTGGGCCTGGCCTACCGCATCCTCAACGCCCTAGAAGCCGCCCGCCGGGAGTTTCAGGAAGCCGTCCGCCTGCATCCGGGCAATGCCCGGGCCTGGGGAAACCTGGGGCTCGTGGAATTGGAGTCCGGAGCCCCAACCTCGGCGGCCACTTCACTGAGGAAGGCCTTGGATCTGGATCCCGGCGACGCCTTGGCGCATGCGGCCCTCGGATCGGCCCTCCACCAGTCCGGCCGGCCCACCGAGGCGATACCGCACTTGAGAAAAGCCGTGGAAATGGCACCGGACGACGTGGAATCCAGGAACCTGCTGAAGCAACTGGAGCAGGCCAAACCGGAGCCCGGAACAGGCAGCCCCTAGGGTCTTCACCCGATTCCATGCATTTCCTGCTTGATGGTGTCACATCTTCTGGTATCCCCTACGGCACTGGGCTGTGCTGGGGAGCGGCCCGATGCAGATCTAAAGAAAATGAATTCGTTCAACAAAGGAGTGTTGTACTTCGGCGCCATCGCGATGGCGCTGGCTTCCACGGCTGTCGGCCAACAGCTGTTCAGCAACGTCAGCTATGAAACCGGAACTTATCCCACTTCGGGATCCGGCACGACGCCGCAGGCTTTCGCGGGACAGCTGGCCCATGGTCAGGCCGGAACGGGCTCCGGCGTCTCGACCACCGGTTGGTCGATCACCGGCTGGTCCTTTTCGTCTGGAAACAATGGCAACTCCGAGCGGTGGATTTCTGACACCGACGACACCCGTCGCGCCCAGAGCGGCGATCGATACGCCTACCTGAGCACCACGGTCACCTCCGGAAGCGGCAATGCTTGCATCCTCTACACGGGTAGCACGCTCAACTTCACCCAGGGCTATACCTATCGCTTCTCGTTCTACGCGGCCAACGCCGGTTCGACGGCCACCTCAGGTTCGAGTCTCCCGAAGATTGGTTTCGAGGTTCAGGGCGGCGGCGGACCCAATGTTCTCCAGACGACGACCCTTCCCGCGAACAGCGCCTGGTCGGATTCCGCCGAGTCTGTGATTCCTTGGGTGCAGTACACCTTCGACTGGATTCCCACCCAGAACTATTCCAACCCGAGCTTCTACTGGTCGTCCTTCGCCGGATCGGGCGCCGGTGCTGTGGGCAATGTCGTCTTGGACAACGTTTCCTTGACGCAGGTGGCCGTGCCCGAAGCGCACACCGTTGCGGCTGGCATCTTCATGGCCGGCGCCGTCGGTGCGACCCTGTATCGCCGTCGCAAAGCTCAGGCCTGAGCCTCTTTCCTCCGATGAAGGGACCGTCCGACTCGCATGTCGGACGGTCTTTTTGTTTCATCTGCCCCCTCCTGAATGAATCCTGACGAGAACCTGGAACCCGAAACCGAGGAACCCCTGATCGACGATCCGGTGGCGATGCCCGACCGCCGCCTCTGGATCTGGGTGTCGCTGGCGGTTGCCCTCCTGGTTGCCGGCGGGATCGGCGCTCCCTATGCCTACAAGGCGGCCAAGGTCTACCGGGCCAAGAAGCTGATTGCCGGGGCAAAGGAGGCTTTTGGCAAATTCGACTTCACCAACGGCACCTCCCGTCTGCGCTCCGCAGTGGTCTTGGCGCCGGACGAGAACGAAGTGCTGCGCATGGCCGCCGAAACGCTCGCCCTGCTGGGAAGCGCCGACTCCCTCAACTACTGGGGACGACTCGAACAGAAGGGCGATTTCACCCCGCACGATCGGATCAATCGCGCCCGCGTGGCCCTCGGGCATGGACGCTATGACGTCGCCGGCATGGACCTGGAGAAGCTCTACCGGGCCAACCCGACGAACACGGAAGTGTTGGGGCTGTCGATCGATCTCTTCACGCGGACGGGCAACCAGGCCAAGGCCCGCGAGGCCGCAGCCGAACTGCTGCGGGTGGATCCGGATTCCCATGCCGGCAAGCTGGCAGCCGGTGGACTCCTCGCCTCGGATACCGCCTCCGTTTCCAACCGTTTCCAAGGCCAGCAAATGCTGATGCAGTTGGCCCGCGCCGAAGGCTCCCAGCAGA
>CAIYXO010000574.1 GCA_903930165.1 uncultured Verrucomicrobiota bacterium
ACCTTCCTCGTGGTCCTGCACAAGGGTGAGTACTTCCTGAACTCCAAGATCATCGGTGACCGCATCCGGAATCCCATGTGGATGACGCTGCTGGGCCTGGTGATCGGCGAGAAGCTGATGGGCATCCCCGGCATGATCCTGGCGCCGGTGCTCCTGCACTTCGTGAAGGTCGAGGTGTCGCGCAACAAGCTGACCCCGCAGACGCCCCCGGCGTTCTGAGACGGAACGATGTAGAAGGGATCGGCACGCGAAGCCGCAAAGCCGCTGGGGGGGAGAGGAGGAAGAGGCAGGAGTCCCGAAGCGGAACCGCGAACCGATCGGTGGTCGCCTTCCCGGTCACGGATCCGGCGCCCCTTCTTCCGCCGTGGCGCATTCGCGTGAGGTCGGTCTTCGCCCCCCCCCGCTGAATCGCTCCGGCTGAAGCCGGGCTCCCGTCGTTTGGGCATCGGGCGCCGGGCACGGAAGGGAAACCGCTTGCCGCGCAGGTGTCCGGCGGCTAACTCCTCTCCAGTGACTGTCTTCGGCAACCTCCGACTTCCCAGCGCGCTGCGGCTTCGCGGCGCGGCGGACGGGCGTTGTTGAGGGAGTCGACATCCCTTTCCGCCCCACCGCCGCTCAACCGGCGGTGGGGTTTGTTTTTCCACTGCCGGATTTGCCATCGGGGGCGTAAACCAAGAACCGCGCACCGACATGTTGAAGAACCCCGCCACGAAGTACCGGCCGTTTCCGACGATCGACCTGCCCGACCGTCGCTGGCCCAACCGCGTCCTGACCCAGGCCCCCATCTGGGCCAGCGTCGACCTCCGGGACGGCAACCAGGCGCTCGCCGTCCCCATGAACGTCGCGCAGAAGCTGGAGCTCTTCCAGACGCTGGTACGCATCGGGTTCAAGGAGATCGAGGTCGGATTCCCTTCGGCCTCGAACACCGAGTTCGCCTTCAACCGACGGCTGATCGAGGAGAACCGCATCCCCGACGACGTGACCATCCAGGTGCTCGTCCAGGCCCGTGAGGACCTCATCGAGCGCACCGTCGACTCGCTGATCGGGGCGAAGAAGGTGATCATCCACCTCTACAACTCGACCTCACCCGCCCAGCGCCGGGTCGTCTTCGGGAAGTCGAAGGAGGAGATCAAGGCCATCGCCGTCCAGGGTGCGCGTTGGATCCAGGAGCGTCTGCACCGGTTGGCCGGCACCGACGTCCGGCTCCAGTACTCGCCCGAGAGCTTCAGCGCCACCGAGGTGGAGTTCGCCAAGGAGATCGCCGAGGCGGTCATGGACGTCTGGCGGCCCACCCCGGATCGTCGGATGATCCTGAACCTGCCCGACACCGTGGAGGTGGCGATGCCGAACGTGCATGCCGACCAGATCGAGTGGATCTGCCGGAACATCCGCGACCGGGATTCGCTGATCATCAGCCTGCACACCCACAACGACCGCTGTACCGGCGTGGCGGCGACGGAATTGGGGCTGCTGGCCGGCGCTGACCGGGTGGAGGGGACGCTTTTCGGCAACGGCGAGCGGACCGGCAACCTGGACCTCGTGACCGTGGCGATGAACCTCTACATGCACGGCATCGATCCGGGCCTGGACTTCTCCAACCTGGCGGCCGTCCGCGAGGTCTATGAGCGCTGCACCGGGCTGACCGTCCCGCCCCGCCAGCCCTACGCCGGCGAACTGGTCTTCACCGCCTTCAGCGGATCCCACCAGGACGCCATCAAGAAGGGGTTGGCCGAATGGGAGTCCGGTACGCGGACCCATTGGGACGTCCCGTATCTCACCATCGATCCGCGGGACATCGGCCGCGAATACCGTGAGGTCATCCGCGTGAACAGCCAGTCGGGCAAGGGCGGGGTGGCGTATCTCCTCGAGACCGAGTTCGGCGTCGAGATCCCCAAGGACATGCAGCGGGAATTCGGTCCGATCGCCAACAACCAGGTCGACGCCCTCGGCCGCGAGGTCACCGGCGAGGAGCTGAAGGGCATGTTCTGGAGGGAGTATGTCGAGCGGACGTCGCCGTGGTCCCTGGTGCATTTCCACGCGGACGGCGTGGACGGCGTGTTCCAGTGCCGGGCCTCGGTCTTGAAGCACGGGGCGGAGTGGAAGCTGGCGGGGCAGGGCAACGGCCCGATCGCGGCCTTCGTGCACGCCCTTGTCGACGCCGGCGTGGACCGGTTTGAGGTCGTCGACTTCAAGCAGCACGCCCTCGCCGCCGGGGAAGGGGCCAGCGCGATTTCCTACATCCGCATCCGCACTTCCTACGGTTTGTCCTGCTGGGGTGCCGGCGTGGACACCAACATCGAGCTGGCCTCGATCAAGGCCGTCATCAGCGCGCTCAACCGCCTCGGCTGAAATCGATCCGGGCCGGTCGGCGGGCGTTTTGGCGCCCCCGGCCGGGCTCCATCCGCCGCATTGCCGTTTTCCCACAATCCCGGAGGATCACCGCCATGTCCGACGCCGACTCCCTTTCCGAGCTCCGCGAGGCCGTCCGCCTTTCGCCGAAGAACGTCCCCTTGAGGCGGGCGTTGTCGGAGGCGTTGCTGGGCCGGGGCCACTATGCCGAGGCCGAGACCGAGCTGCGTGCGGCACTCCAGGTCGCGCCGGACGACGTCGGGCTCAAGTTCGGCCTCGCGCGTGCCTTCCACCAGCAGGGGAAGCGCAGCCATGCGCTGGTGCTGCTCGAGGACCTGGTCCGGGTGGATTCGGCTCCGGGAAAGGCCTTCGTCCTCTACGCCCGCCTCCTGGCCGGGATCGGCGAGGTGGAGCAGGCGGTCGAGCAGTACCGGCGCGGCGTGGCCCGCGATCCAGCGGCCGCGGATCCCGAGTTCGCCGCCCGCCACGGTATCCGGCCCGTGAAGGAGGCCCCGGATTCGGATTCCGATTCCGACGAGGACACCGAGGTGCTTTATCCCGGCCCCGAGGACGAGGACGACGAGTTGCTCGACGGAAAGATCCGCGAGGCCTGGGAAGGACCGTCCGAGGAGTCGCTGCCCGAGATCGAGCGTCCGAAGATCACCTTCGCCGACGTCGGCGGCATGGAGGCCCTGAAGGAGGAGATCCGGCTCAAGATCATCCATCCGATCACCCACGCCGACCTCTACAAGGCCTACGGGAAGTCGGCGGGCGGCGGTATCCTGATGTACGGCCCCCCGGGATGCGGAAAGACGCACCTCGCGCGGGCCACCGCCGGCGAGATCAAGGCGGGGTTCATCTCGGTCGGGATCCACGACGTGTTGGACATGTGGATCGGCAACAGCGAGCGGAACCTCCACCAGCTGTTCGACCAGGCCCGGCGCAACGCTCCCTGCGTGCTCTTCTTCGACGAGGTGGATGCCCTCGGCGCCAGCCGATCGGACATGAAGTCCAGCGCCGGCCGGCACCTCATCAACCAGTTCCTCAGCGAGCTGGACGGCGTGAAGTCGGCGAACGAGGGCGTGCTGATCCTCGGTGCCACCAACGCACCGTGGCATCTGGACAGCGCCTTCCGCCGGCCCGGCCGCTTCGACCGGATCCTGTTCGTCCCTCCCCCGGACGTCCCGGCCCGCGCCGACATCCTGCGCCTGCTCGTGAAGGGCAAGCCGATGGAGGACGTGGACTTCGAGTCGGTGGCCAAGAAGTGCGACGGCTTCTCGGGGGCCGACCTCAAGGCGGTGGTGGACATCACCGTCGAGACGAAGCTGCGTGACGCGATGAAGACCGGCGTGCCCACGCCGATCCGCACCAAGGACCTCGTGGCCTCGGCCGGACACCAGAAGGCGACGACGCGGGAGTGGTTCGCCACGGCCCGCAACTACGCCCTCTACTCGAACCAGGGCGGCGTCTACGACGACATCCTGAAGTACATGAAGCTGTGACCGCCGCCCGATGGTGACCGCAGGTGCAGCCGTGAGGTCGGTCGGGAACTGGACGTCGAGATGCGCGTGAGGAAGCCATCGGAGGCCTGGACCTGCGCGACGGGACGGGATGGGAGCCGGACCGGCCCCGGTCCCTTCCCATGAGGGCCTTGGCACACGCCCGCCTCCATTGGCGGCGCGGAGAGCTGGATGCCGCGGAGTTCCGACTCGAACAGG
>CAIYXO010000575.1 GCA_903930165.1 uncultured Verrucomicrobiota bacterium
GGACGACGCGGGTGAGCAGGAGCGCGAGCCGGGCCTCGTTGAGCATGTGGCCCGAGTCGTTCGAAGCCGAGCCGTCGACCCCGAGGCTGACGGGGCTGCCGCCGCCGCGGAGGTCGTTGACGCGGCAGACGCCGGAACCGAGCCGCATGTTGGAGCACGGGCAGTGGGCGATGCCGGTGCGGGTCCGGGTGAGATGCCCGACCTCGCGGTCGTTGAAGTGGATGCCGTGGGCGAGCCAGACGTCGTCGCCTTCCCAGCCGAGCTTCGACATGTAGGCGAACGGCCGCGCGCCGAGCATCTTCAGGGCGTCGGCGTTCTCGGGGATAGTCTCGCCGCAGTGGGTGTGGAGGCGGACCTTGAGCGAACGGGCGAGGCGGGCGGTCTCGCGGTAGAGGTCGCCGGTGCAGCCGAACACGGTGCAGGGCGCGAAGGCGACGTGGGACATGGCGCCGGGACCGGTCCGGTGGTGCGCGTCGTACAGGCGCTGGCAGTCGGCGAGGATCGTGTCGGTGTCCTGGCAGGACCATTCCGGCATGATGTCGCTCGGGATGTTCACCGATCCGCGGCAGCCGACGTAGCGGATCCCGAGCGCCGCCGCCGCCTCGAACCCGGCGTCGAGCATCCTGTCGGAGCCGTCGTTGGGGAAGAGGTAGTGGTGGTCGCTGGTCATCGTGCACCCGCTGAGCAGGAGCTCGGCGCAGGCGACCTGGGTGGCGACGTGGAGGTCGTCGGGCGTGAAGTTCCGCCAGAGCGGCATGTGGCCGGCGAGCCAGGGCAGCAGCGGGAGGTTCGAGACCGGGCCGAACGCGCGGGCCAGGTTCTGGAACATGTGGTGGTGGGTGTTGACCATGCCCGGCAGCACGATGCCGCCGCGGGCGTCCACCACCTCGGCCTCCGCACCCGAACCCCGAACCCGCGGCGCGGCGCCGGTCCCGACCGAGCGGATGATGCCGTCCTCCGCCAGCAGCCACGCCCCGCGCAGGACGCGTCGGTCCGCGTCCATCGTCACCAGGTGGCCGATGTTGCGGACCAGCGTCTTCGTCTTGGGTGCGGCTTGGGTCATGTCGGAGGTTCCTCCTTCCCGGCTGACGGGCAACCGGGGAGCGGAACGCTAGGGAGGTCCGGCGCGTTCGACCGGAGCGTTGGTCCAGTAAGGCGTGGGAAGTGCCGGATCCAGCTTCAGGGCGGCCGGCGAGAAGGCGTCGGTGACGACCGAGGCGACCGGGACGGGCGAGCGGACGACGCCGAGGTCGAGCAGGATGCGGCCGAGTTCCTCCCAGCGGCGGAGATCGACCGCCCCCATCGATTCGCCGCGGGAGGCGTCACCCTCCACGAGGCGCAGCTCCCGCATCTTCACGTAGCTGAAGCGCATGCCGCCCGCGTCCATGGTGGGCGAGATCGACCGGATGTGGGCGTGGATGGGTTCGGGGTCCTTGAAGTAGGACTGCCAGCCGAGGTAGGCGCCGCGGCTGAACTTCGCGACGAGTTCCGGGTGCTTCTCGACGAGCTGGCGGTTGGCGATGATCACGCGGTAGGGGTCGAAGCCGGACTCGCTGATCTGGAGAACCCGCGAGGCGACGCCCTCGCGCAGGGCGTAGTAGGGTTCGCTGGTCGGGTAGGCCTGCATGATCCAGTCGGGGTCCTTCACGAAGTTGGCCACGTTGCCCGTGATCGGACGCACCCGGATCTTCTTCAGCGCGTATTTCTTCTGGAGGAACTGGAGCCAGGTGCCGCCGATCTGCATGGCGAGGTCGCGGTCCTCGAGGTCGGCGAAGGAACGGACCGGGGAATCCGCGCGGACCATCACTCCCTGCGGGTCGTGCTGGAAATAGGAGTTCACCGCGACGATGGGCAGGCCCCGGTCGACGGCCACGAAGACGGCGTCGCCGCGGACGATGCCGAGGCCGTAGGGATCCAGCGCCACGCGCTTCTCGATCTCGGAGTTGGGGCCGCCGATGAGGACGTTCACCTTCACGCCCTCGGCATCCCAGATCCCGCGTTGCTGGGCCGCGTAGTAGCCGCCGTGCTCGGGTTCGGGAACCCAGTCGTGGATGAAGTTGAGCGGCTCGGACCGGGCCTTGGCGTCCACGGAACCGGCGGCGCCCGAAGGGTTCTGGCCTCCGCATCCGGCGAGGAGCCAGGCCACCAGCATCGTGGCGACGACCACCATCAGCCTGGCGGTCCAGCGGAGGGCGGTGGCGAGCTGGGCCTGGGCCGCGGAGGAATCCTGGAGATCGGAGCCTGTCTCGGGGCGGTTCATGGAGTCAGACTTGGCCGGATGCGATCAGATGGGACTCACGCCAAGGCGCAAAGACGCCGACTGGGGGATTGGAAACCGCTGATTCTCCTCCGTTGCAGCGCGACTTGGCGGGTTGGCGTGCGGGTCCTGTCAGCATGGATCGGGATCGGTTCGGGTGCAGGAAAAGGGGGCTTCCGACCGCACACACAACAGCCGGAAGCCCCACGCACTGGAGGAGGATGGATCAGAACTTGTAACGGACCTGGCCGCTGATGCGGAAGGGCTGCTCGGGGAAGATCACGTCGTTGCCCGCGAAACCGGGATCGATCGAGGTCCAGTTCCGCTCGTCGGTGATGTTGAAGAAGTTGATCTGAACGTCCCACTTCGGCTGCTTGTAGAAGACGAAGGCGTTGATGACGTACTGGGCCGGGATGATCAGCGTGCCGTTCTGGTTCTGCCACTGTTCGCCGGTGACCTGCGGGCCGACGCTGGCGCCGAAGCCGCTGTCGAACTGGTAGGTCAGGTAGGCGTTGAAGAGGATCCGCGGAACCGAGGCGGCGCGGGTCTTGCCGAGCACCGGGGCATAGGAGTAGTTCGGGCTGCCGCGGCCGGTGCCGGACTGGCCGTCCACGATGAACCCGACCGGGAAGCCATCGAGGTAGTTGCCGGTCTGCTGGCCGGGGCGGGAGTCGGCGGTGGCGTCCTGGTAGGTGAAGTTGGCGCTCGCGTTGAAGTTGCGGTCCGGCTGGTAGAACGCCTCGAGCTCGAGGCCCTTGGTCTCGATGCCGATCGGGTCGCCGACCAGCTGCGGGGCCACGCGGGTCTGGTTGAAGAGGGAGGCGCCGACGAAGACCTTGTTGTCGAGCAGGCTCGCCTTGGATCCGACCTCGATCAGCTCGCTCTCGGTGGAGAGGGAGCGCTCGAGTCCGGCCTTGGTGTTGCTGGTGCCGTCCACGCCGCCGAAGTTCGCGCTGCCCTGGATCGCGTTGACCAGGTTGTAGGTCGCGTAGCTCGTCAGCGTCGGCATCCACTTGTAGATGCCGCTGATGAAGACCGAGGTGTTGAAGACGTCGGTCGAGACGTTGTAGCGGTTGCCGACGGGGAACCCGACGGCCTCCGGGCTGCGGGCGGAGGCGCTGATGTAGTCCCCGCGGCCGCCGGCGATGATGGAGAACTTGTCATGCAGCTTCATGTCCCACTGCGTGAAGAAGGCTCCCTGGCGGATCTCGGAGTTCTGGTCGCCGTTGCCGAAGAAGTAGTTCGAGCCGTAGCCGGGGGCGCCGGGGACGAGGACCGTGCTGCCGCCGTAGGTGGTGATGGCCGGGTTGACGGGCAACCGGAAGGAGGTGGCCGGCTGGGTGACGTCGTAGAGGAAGAACGGCTCGATCGAGAAGTCCTGGTAGGAGACGAGCGAGGCGTAGCGGAGGTCGACGCCGCTGATGGTCTTGATGGGCAGCTCGAAGCTCCCGAGCTTGGGCGCGATCTCGTAGTGGAGCTCCGTGCGGTCGTTGACCATCCAGTTCTCCGGCACGTATTCGGTGTAGCCGTAGCCGGAGGCCTTGCGCGACTCCTGGGTCTCGCCGTAGGCCCGGTTGACCAGCTTGCCGAAGTCGTTGATCAGGTAGGTCGAGATCAGCTGCGAGGAGAACTTCTTCGCGGCGGCGCTGTCGCCGGGGGCGTTGATCGTCTGCCAAGGGTAGACGTGGACGCGGGAGGCGAGGTTGGTGTTGAGCAGCGCGAAGTTCGCGTTGAGGCCGAAGGCGCCGATGGAGGTCAGCGGATCGCCGAACGCGTTGTTCGGAAGCACCGGGCCCGCGATGTAGAGCCAGTCGTCGATCAGCTCCTGGGTGACGCGGTTGATGCCGATGACCTCGTTGAACCGGGAGGTGTAGAACTGCGCGTTCCAGTCGAAGGTGAGCTTCTCGTTCGGGCGGAACGTCAGGGCGCCGAAGATGTCCTGGGTGTTGTCCTTGACGTTCTGGTAGTAGCCCTCGGCCTCGCGTCCGAGGTAGCTGACGCGCCAGGCGAGCTTCTCGTTGATCGGCCCGCCGTAGTCCAGGATCCACTCCGGGTTGAAGTAGCTCTGTCCGCCCGGGACGTAGCTGCCCCAGCGGGTGATGAGCTCGCCGTGGTTGGCGTCGAAGTAGGGGAGCTTGGTGACGAAGTTGACGTAGCCGCCCGGGCCGTTGCCCTGGGGTCCGTAGACCGCGGAGCCCGGGCCCTTGACGATGTCCATCGCCTCGACGCCGTTGAAGCTCGCGAGCACCGAGTTGCGGCTGTAGATGGTCCGCTGGCCGTTCTGGTAGATCTCCGAGAGGTCGCCGCGGATGACGGGGACGTTCGCGAGTCCGTAGCGGGACGGCGTGTAGACGCCGGGCGAGTACTGGTTGAAGTCCGTCGCGCGGGAGATGGCGCGGGCCTCCATCTGGGCCTTCGTCACCAGGGACACCGACCGCGGGGTCTCGAGGATGCTCCGGTCGTCGCCCATCACCGACTCCACGGGGCGGGCGGTCGGAAGGACGGTCTCCTCCAAGGGCAGGCCCTCGACAACCACCTTGTCGAGCACGTTGGTCGATCCGGGAGTGGCCTCCTGCGCCTGCGCGGCCAGGAACGGGACGAGGGCGAAGGTGGCGACGCCACCGATACGGCCCGGAAGCCAGAAACGAGGTTTCATCAGTTCGGACGGATTAGTTGGGTTGTTTGAGTGCGACGGGGGTCAGGCGCCGCAATGCCCCCAAGGCATCCGGCGTGCCAATCATCCCCCCGCTTCTTCGGCATTTCCAGCATCCGCCTGAAGCCCCATTCTCCCCGACCCCGACCCTCCGGGTCCCCAATCGGGCGTCGGTTGCCCATTTCCTTGGGCTTCCGCGCAATTTCGGGGGAGTGGCCGGAGACGGGTCGACCAGGCCTCGATGAGGCGGATTGCTGGATAGTCGGCGGATGCAGGCAGGAGATTCAGCGACGGGGTTGGGCGGGGGCGTCGGACGTCCGCCGGGGGCGTGTGGCGGTATTTGGCCATGCTGGGCAGGCGTGTGTCCCGCGGGGGTTGGAGGTGCTGATCCAGAAGCGACAGGGCGTCGGGGGTCCACGGGCAATCGGAACGTGATTGGGCGGATGACGAGGCCGTGGAACATCCTCTGCTTTCCGGTTTGAGGATGGCCCGTACCCCGAACCGCCCAAACCCCGAGGACGAGGTGTTCATGAAGTCGCTGGCCGACTTCGCACACCGCGAGCTGGCGACGGACCGGCGTTCGCCGTTCGCGTCCGACGTGGTGGAGACCTCGACCGGGAAGCTCGTGATGCGTCGGCTGAACGGCGTGCGGATCGAAAACGACCCTTCGAGCCACGCCGAGGTGCGGGTGATGCGGGCCGCCTGCAAGAAGCTCAAGACCACCAGCCTCAGGGGCCACACGCTGTACACCACCTGCGAGCCGTGTCCGATGTGCATGGCCATGGCCCTGTGGGCCGGGATCGACCGGGTCGTGTTCGGATCGACCATCGCGGACGCCTCGCGCCACTGCGCGCAGATCTACGTCCCCGCCAAGACGCTGCAGCGGAAGTCCGACATGGACTGCGAGGTCGTGGGCCCGGTGCTCCGCAAGGAGTGCGTCGCCCTGTTCGAGGATCCGCGGATGCTTTCCGCGATGGCGCTGTGGAAGAAGTCCCGTCGCGGACCCAAGGCCAAGCCCGCGCGCCGCGCTTCCGGATCCTGAAACCCCGTCCGCCCCTTTCGTCCATGACCAACGCCGACCTCGTCGCACTCGCGGAGCTCCTGCCCGCCGAACGGATCGTCACCGCCCCCACGCAGCTCGAGACCCTGAGCCGCGACTTCTACTGGTACTCTCCCATCCTGAAACGGGACCTCTCGGACCGCCGGGCCGACGTGGTCGTGCAGGCGAGGGACGTGGAGGACGTGAAGGCGATCATCCGCTTCGCCTACACCCGCCGGGTCCCTCTCACCCTGCGCGGAGCCGGCACGGGCAATTACGGGCAATGCATCCCGACCCATGGCGGCATCGTGCTGGACCTGGCGGCGTTGGACCGGATCCACGGCATCTCGCCCGACGGCGTCGCGGTCTGCGACCCGGCGGCCCGCCTGGCCTCGATCGAGAACGCCGCGCGCCAGGTCGGCTGGGAGCTGCGCTGCTATCCGAGCACGTTCGTGAAGGCCGGCGTCGCCGGCTTCTGCGCGGGCGGTTCCGGCGGCATCGGCAGCATCACCTGGGGCGGCCTGCGGGAGAACGGCACCGTCCACGCCCTCACCATCCTCACCATGGAGGCCGAGCCCCGAGAGATCCGTCTCGCGGGACCGGACATCTTCAAGATCCTCCACGCCTGGGGCACCAACGGGGTGATCGTGCAGGTGGAGCTGCGCCTGGCGCCGCGGACCAACTGGGCCCAGCTGGCGGTGGCGCATCCGGAGTTCTCCGCCTCCTTCGACTTCGTCGAGGCCATCGCCCGCAACGACTCCTTCAAGAAGCGCCTCACCTCCTGTTTCGAATGGCCGTTGCCGTCCCACTTCACCCCGCTGCAGAAGTGGGTTCCGAAGGGCCGTGCGCTGGCCTTCTTCGAGGTGGCGGACGACCAGCTCCAACGCCTGGCCGACGCCGCGAAGAACGGGGGCGGCGAGGTCTGCTTCGTGGCCCCCTACACGGAGCCGCGCCGCGGGACGCTCCTGAGCGACTACACCTGGAACCACACGACGTTGTGGGCCCTGAAGGGGGATCCATCCCTGACCTATCTCCAGTGCGGCTTCTCCGCCACCGAGGCCCGGAGCCAGATGCGGCGGCTCAAGGCGCGATTCGGCGACGACTTCCTGATGCACATCGAGTTCGTCCGGTGGGACAACGTGGTCACCCCGGGCTCCATCCCGGTCATCCGCTACAGCACCGACGAGCGTCTCCGGGAGATGATCGCCTTCTGCGAGAGCCTGGGCGTGAGCGTCGCCAACCCGCACGTGAACTTCCTCGAGGGTTCGGGGCGTTGGCGGCCGGACGACGCCAAGCTGGTGGCCAAGCAGGAGTACGATCCCCGCGGCCTCTTGAACCCGGGCAAGATGCGCGGGTTCGCGGCCAGCCTCGAGGGAGTCACCGGAAACCCGCCGCTCGAGGCTGCCGCCTGACGAGCCCCTCACACCCACCGAAACCGTGAAGACCTGGATCCCACCGGAACGATTCCTCCCCTACCTGACCTGGAAGCAGGTGGACGCCCTGCCGCGGGACCGCACGCTGCTGGTGCTGCCGACGGCGGCGATCGAGCAGCACGGCCACCACCTGCCGCTCGCGACCGACACGCTGCTCAACAACCTGCTCCTGGGCCATGCGTTGAGAAAGGTGCCGGCGGACCTGCCGATCTACGCCTTGGCGCCGGTGTGCTACGGCAAGAGCAACGAGCACGTGGGTTTCCCGGGGACGCTGAGCGTGGGGCGGGACACTTTCGCCGCGGTGCTGAGGGACCTCGCGCGCAGCCTCGTGGCGGCGGGCTTCAAGCGGCTGGTCTTCTTCAACAGCCACGGCGGGAACCATTCCCTGCTCGACGTGATGGCACGGGACCTCCGGGACGAGTTCGGGATGCGGACGTTCTGCCTCTTCGGAGGAGGCGCGGCGAGCGGACTCGACCCGCAGGAGGCCGCGTATGGCTTCCACGCCGGCGAGGTCGAGACGTCGCTGCTGCTCCATGCCACGCCCGAGCTCGTCCACACGGACCGGTACACCGTGAACTACATCGCCCGTCTCGGCGACCCGGGCGTGCTCAAGCCCGAGTTCGCCTCGGCCACCTTCTCCTGGCTCACCCGGGACATCGCGCCGAGCGGCGTGATGGGCGACCCCACGCCGTCCTCCGCGGAAAAGGGCGAACGTTGGTGCGACGAGATGAGCTCCCGCGTCGCCGCGGCGCTGCAGGAGATGTATGCCTTCCGCGAGATCCTCGAACGCTGACCGGCGGCCTCGGCGCCCGCCGACCGTCCGACGCCGAACGCAGTCCGCGTCCGGAACGTGCGTGGACCTCGGCGACGGCGTGACGGTGGAACGCGGCGTCCGCCTGCGCCTGCCCGACGGCACCGAGCTGGTCTCCGACCACTACCGGCCCGCCGCCGGCGGACCGCTGCCGACCCTGCTCGTGCGCCAGCCCTATGGACGCGCGGTGGCCACGACGGTGGTGTACGCCCAGCCCAACTGGTTCGCGGCCCGGGGATACAACGTCGTGATCCAGGACGTCCGCGGACGCGGCGACAGCACGGGCCGCTTCGTCCCGTTCGTCCACGAGGGCGCCGACGGGGCGGCCACGATCGACTGGCTGGCGGGACGTCCCGAGTGCGACGGGCGCGTGGGCATGTACGGCTTCAGCTATCAGGGGATGACCCAGCTGCTGGCGGCCGCGGAGCAGCCGGAGGCCCTGCGATGCATCTCCCCGGCGCAGACCGCGGGCGACCTCCACGACGGCTGGTTCTACCACCATGGGGCCTTCCGGCTCGCCTCGGGAATGAGTTGGGCCGCGCAGATGCTGAAGGCGGACGCCCGACGCCTGCGGCTACGCAAGGCCAGCGACGCCCTCGAGTGCGCGTGGACGAACCTCGGGGCGTTGTATGCGTCCACGCCCTACGGCCGGGCGCCGGTCCTCACGGCGCGCGGACTTCCCCGATACGCCCGCGACTGGATGGAGCACCGCGAACCGGGTCCGTTCTGGAGGCGGCAGGACATCTCCGGACGCGAGTCCAGCATCCGGGTGCCGGCGCTGCACGTCTGGGGCTGGTTCGACACCTACCTGCATGGAAGCGAACTGCTCTACCGCGCGCTCTGTGAAGGGGCGGATCCGGCGGTGCGCGGAAGCCAATACCTGGTCGCTGGACCCTGGACGCACATCCCCTGGGGCCGACACGCGGGAGAGGCGGACCACGGCGCGGCCGCGGAGCTGGACACGGACGCGATCCTGCTGCGGTGGTTCAACCACTGGCTGAAGGGCTCGGGCGAGTTCGATGCCGAGCCCCGGGTCCGGTCGTTCGTCCTCGGCGAGAACCGCTGGCAGTCGGCCGACCACTGGCCCTTCGACGGGAAGGGGTGCACGGAGTCGACCCTGTTCCTCGGTTCCGGAGGACGGGCGAACTCCACCCGCGGCGACGGGGTGCTGGCCGCCACGCCGTCGCCGGAAGGGACGCCGCGCGACCAGTTCGTGTACGAGCCCGAGGTGCCGGTCGGCGGACCGGGTCCGGGCGGTGCGTCGGGCTGCTTCAACCAGTCCCGGGCCGACGCGATGAACAACGTGCTCGTCTACACGGGACCGGTGCTCGACCGGCCGGTCCATGTGCGTGGATGTCCACGCGTGCGCCTCTTCGCCACCAGCCGTCTCGGACACGCGGACCTCTTCGCGAAGCTGGTCCGGGTGCGGACGGACGGACGTTCCGAGAACGTGACCCACGGGATCGCGCGCAGCGACCGCCTCTTCGGCGGAAAGGCGGGTGTGTTCCGGGCGGACACGGTGATGGAGTGGGCGTTCCCGCTGGAGCCCACGGACTGCGTGTTCGGGCCGGGCGAACGCATCCGCCTGACCGTCGCCGGCAGCGCCTTTCCGCTCTACTACCGCAATCCCGGCTCCGAAGTCCCGCCGCACCGGGCCACTTCCTGGGACTGGCTCCAGAACCAGCAGCAGATCGTCCATGACGCGGTCCACCCCTCGGCCCTTTCGATGCCCACCGTGAGCGGACCATGAAGAACACCGACACCGGACAACCGCCGTTCATCACGCTCGGGGACGTGACCAAGCGCTGGTCCAACGGCGTGACCGTGCTCGACGGCATCCGGCTCGACGCGGAACGGGGCGACTTCATTTCCCTGATCGGGCCGAGCGGGTGCGGCAAGTCGACGCTGCTGCGGCTGCTGTCCGGGCTCACGCCGATCAGCGACGGCACGGTGACCATCGACGGCATGGCGCCGGTCGCCGCGCGGGAGATCATGTCGTTCATCTTCCAGGATGCGACGCTCCTGCCTTGGCGGACGGTTCAGGGCAACGTGGAGCTGGGTCTTGAACTGGCCGGCAACACCACCGCCGCGGCGCGGCGCGAGGCCTGCGGGGGGCTGCTTCGGCTGGTGGGGCTTTCGGACGTGGCCGGGCACTATCCGCGGCAGCTCAGCGGCGGCATGAAGATGCGCGTCTCGATCGCGCGGGCGCTGGCGACACGTCCGAAGCTGCTGCTGATGGACGAGCCCTTCGGCGCGCTCGACGAGATGACCCGGGACTTCCTCAACGAGGAGGTGCTGCGGCTGCGCGAGGTGGACCGGTTCACGACTTTCTTCGTCACCCACAGCGTCGCGGAGGCGGTGTTCCTCTCGACGCGGATCCTGGTGATGAGCGCCAAGCCCGGGCGCGTCGCCCGGGAGATCGCCGTCCCGTTCCCGTTTCCCCGCACCTCGGCGCTGCGGAGCGCCCCGGAGTTTCTGGAACGGGTGGGTGAGGTCAGCGCCGCGTTGCGCACCGTGAAGGGAGCCCATTGAAAACCCGAAGCAGGACCCCATGAGGAAGATGTTCAAGGAGGCCTTGTGGCCCGCCGCGGTGTTCCTGGCCGTGCTCGCGCTCTGGCAGGGGGCCTGCACCGTGTTCAGGATACCGCCCTACGTGCTGCCGTCGCCCCCACAGGTCTTCGCGACGGTGGTGGAACGCCACGCGAGCCTCGTCGCCGCCTTCCGCATCACCGCCGTCGAGGCCGTCGGCGGCTACCTCATGAGCATCGTCGTCGGAGTCCTCGTCGCGCTCGTCTTCGCCCAGAGCCCGGTGGTGCGACGCTCCCTGTTCCCCTACACCATCCTGCTCCAGACCGTGCCCATCGTGGCCGTCGCGCCGCTCATCCTGATGTGGTTCAAGTCGGGCGCCTCGAGCGTGATGCTGGTGGCGTTCATCATCTGCGTCTTCCCGATCATCGCCAACACGACCCAGGGGCTGATCAGCGTGCCGCGCAACCTCGTGGACCTCTTCGCCATGGCGAACGCCTCCCGCGCCAGCCAACTGCTGAAGCTCCGGCTTCCCCACGCCCTGCCGTCGTTGTTCGTCGGACTGCGCATCTCGGCCGGGCTCTCGGTCATCGGGGCGATCACCGGCGAGCTGTTCGCCAGCTCCAACGCGGTCGGCGAGGGCGGCCTCGGCTACTCGATCACCTACGCCAACAGCCAGCTCCAGACCGACTACCTCTTCGCGCTGGTCATCACCACCAGCGTGATGGGCTGCCTCTTCTTCTTCACCGTCACCGGGCTCGAATGGCTCTGCCTCCGCCATTGGCACGAGTCCGCGATGAAGGTGGATGCGGACTGAACCCATGAATCTCCCACGCCTCCGCCTCCGCACGGCCGCGCTGCTGCCGTCGCTGTTGCTCGCCCTGGCCGCCTCCCTCCGTGGCCTCGGCGCGCAGCCGGCTTCCAAGGTCGAACCGGCTTCCGCACCGGTGCCGGTCACCTTCCAGCTCGACTGGAAACCCAACGCCCAGTTCGCGGGCATCCTCCTCGCCAAGGAGCGCGGATGGTATCGCGAGGCCGGAATCGACCTCTCTGTGAGACCCATCCCGCCGGACGAATCCGTCGTCCGGAGCGTGGTCACCAACCGCCTCTGGCTCGGCTGCGCCGAGAGCGGCGTCCTCCTGCCGGCCCGCGCCCGCGGTGAACCGGTCCGGGTCGTCGGCACCATGCTCCAGGGATCCCCGATGTGCCTGATCAGCCTCAGCCCAGCCCGGCTCCGGAAGCCGGCGGACCTGCGCGGACGACGCATCGGCGTCCATGCGGACGGCAACGACGCGATCGACTTCGTGCTGCGTCCCGCCGGATTGGACCGGACCACGGTACGGGTGGAGGTGATGCCCTACGACACCACGCCGCTGTTGGACGGCCGCTTCGACGCCGTGCAGGGCTATTCCGTGGACGAGGCGATCGAGCTGCGTCTGGCCGGCCATCCCATCGACCTGATGTTCTTCCACGACCACGGCTACGCGGCCTATGCGCAGGTCTACTTCACCTCCGAGGCGATGCTGGCCGAGCGGCCGGACCTGGTGCGGCGGTTCCTCGAGGTGTCCGCGCGCGGATGGAAGGCGGCCGCCCGCGAGCGGGATGCAGCGGTCTCGGTCATCCTGGCCGGTGGGATCCGCGACACGGACCGGGTACACCAGCGGAAGGCGCTCGACGCGCTGGTTCCGCTCCTGACCCGCGAAGGCGGCCGCAACAGCCATGGGCGCATGCGGAGGGCGACCTGGGAGAAGGCTGTGGACGAGTTCAATTCGCTCCCGACGGCGGCGCGGAAGATCACGGTGGAAGAGCTGGTAAGCTTCGACTTCCAGCGCTGAGCCGCAATGCCGCCTGGGGGGAGGAAACCGCTGGTGAGCCGCGGCGACCTACGGGGAATCGGCCATCAAGGATCAGGAATCACGAAAATCCGGACGGCTTTGCGCATTTGCGTGAAGTCGGTCTTCGCTCCAACGGGATCGCAACGGCCAAGGACGACGGTTCAGGGCCGACGGGCGCAGGACTCGGTGAAGTCCACCGCCCGCGCCGCGACGGAGCGCCAGTCCAGTTCCCGGGCCACCCGCGCGGACGCCGCGAGTCCCCACGAGCGGCGGGTTCCCCGGGGGAGGTCCAGCGTTTGCAGCAGCACGCGGGCGAAGTCGGCGCCGTCCCACCCGGAGAACCGCAGGGCCGGTTCGCCGGCGAAGTAGCGACCCAGGTTCTCGAGCGGCGTGCTGACGCAGGGGATGCCGCATCCGAGGTATTCCACCGCCTTCGCGACGAACGCGCAGTGGACCCCCTGCGAGGCCTCGTAGGGCACGATCCCGACGGTCGCCGACCGGAGTTCCCGGGCCACCTCGGCATACGGGACGAATCCCGTGGTCTCCAGCCGCACGCCGGGGGGCCGCCAACCGGACATCCGCGACGAAACGCGCCAGCGCCGGCGTCTCCCGTCCCACGAACCGGAAACGCACCTCGGGTCGGGCGGCGTGCACACCCAACACCGCCTGGCGGCCGATGGGACCCAGATGATGCTGGTCGAAGGAGCCGTGCATGACGACCACAGGCGCGGGATCGACGTCGGGGGAATCCTCCTCGGCCGGGGTGAAGAGGCGGGAATCGTACCCGTACTGGATCGCGCACACCTTGGACGCCGGATAGCCGGTGGCGACGAACCTCTCGGCGAGCGGCGTGGAGACGGTCATCACGCCTTCCGCCTGGAGCCTCCGCGGCATGGACATCTCAAACCGGTTCAACGCCGGCACGAAACCGGTCCGCGTGAAGATCGCGGGCCACGTCTCCATGAAGCCGGTGAGGTAGTCGAGGAAGTTGAGCACGATCGGGACGCCCCAGCGCCTGCGCAGGCTGCCGGCGGCGACGCCGGAGATCGTGTGCTGGGCGAGGACCACGTCAAAGCGGCCCGAGCCGGCGGAGGTGCGTTCCAGTCCGCGGCGGACCCGCTCGGCGTGGCGTGTCAGCGCGGCCGGGTAGAGGAGGTACTTGAGGTTGCGCAGGCGCGTGTAGCGTCCCATCTCCCAGAGGGTGAACGGGTGGACCACCACGCCGAACCGGCGGGCGACCGCGGCGGAGTCGGCGAAGTCGGGACACAGGAGGTGGACCTCGTGTCCGCGACGGACGAACTCCTCCACGAGGTAGGGCGCCTCGGCGGAGCCGCCCCCGCTGGGCGGATGGAAGGGCTCATGGGTCAGGAACGCGACGCGCATGGCGGAGAGGGATCCTGGGCTGGTCGGGGCTGCCGGTTCCGGATCAGGCCTGTTCCCGCAGGAAGCGGGTGAGGATGGCCGACGCCTTCTCGAGGGACTTCACCTCCACCCATTCGTCCTCGGTGTGGGCCTGGGCGATGTCCCCGGGACCGAACACGACCGCGGGCGTCCCCGCCGCGGAAAGCGGGGCGGCGTCGGTGAAGTAGTGGACGCCGATGGTCTTCCGGCGGCCGGCGGCGCGGGTCAGCGCGGCCACCAGCGGCAGTTCCGGGTCGGTGTCGAGCGGTTCGCACGGGGCGGTCCGGAGGTTGTCGAAGCCCGCCTTCAGGCGGTGCCGACGCAGCAGGGCCGTGATCTCCCGACGGACACCGGCCTCGGTCTCGCCCGGCAGGGTGCGCCGGTCGATGGCGATGACGCAGTCCGCCGGCACGATGTTGGGCTGCCGTCCGCCGGCGATGCGCCCGACGTTGACCGTGGGGCGGCCGAGCCTGGGATGCGGCTTCCGCGAGGCGAGTTCCTTGGCGTAGTCCTCCTCGAGGGCGAGGACGATGCGGGCCATGTCGGCGACGGCGTTGCGCCCGAGATGGGGCGTCGCTCCGTGGGCCGCCCGGCCCACGGAACGGAGCTGCAGCCAGACGTCCCCCTTGTGGGCCGTGACCACCTCGAGTCCGGTCGGCTCGCCGACGATCGCGAGGTCCGCCCGTCCGCCCGTGCGCGCGAAATGGCGTGAGCCGAGCTGCATGTTCTCCTCGTCGGCGAGGCCGATGAAGACGATCTCGGTGTCGCGCGGCCTCAGGCCGGAGGCGGCGAGGTCCAGGAGCGCCTGGAAGTAGGCGGCCACGGAGCCCTTGGTGTCGCAGGCACCACGTCCGTGGACACGGCCTCCGGCGACACGCGGACGAAGCTGCCCGGACAGGGCGGGCTCGCCGACGGTGTCGAGGTGGGGCGCGAGGAAGAGGCGGCGGCGTGGACGGCCGGCGGGGACCATCCGCACGACGAGGTTCTCGCGGCCCGGGGCGACCGTCTGCCGTTCAACCTCCAGGCCCGCCTTGGTGGCGAGGTCGGCGAGGTGTGCGGCCACCCGGTGTTCGCCCGTTAGTTCCGGATCCGGGAGGAAGGCGGGATTGACGCTCGGCAGGGCGATGAGGTCGCAGAGCAGACGGACAATGGGAGCCGGTGCAGGCACGATGGCGGAACCATACACCGGCCCATGGACAATTCGAATCCGGAAACGGGAAATGCTCCGGGAACCGACCGCGGGAACGGAGGGAACACGCCGGAAACCCGACATCCACCATCACGAGCCGCCGACCAACCGACGAACCTTGCGGAAAAACCGGCCGACGACTCCCGTGGAATACTCCGGACGGCCGACGAGGTCCTGTCCGCCGTCGGCCGAGCCGCGGCCGGTGGAACGTCCACAGTGGGGACACCGGGTGTAATAGCGCGCAACCGGATCGCCACAGGCCCGACACACACGGAACAAATCTCGACCACACTGCTGGCAGTTCCGGCAGTCCAACGGATTGAGCGCCTCGCAGTGGTCGCAAAGGATGGCGTTGGGCATGGCGGTCGGGACTTCCTTGGCCCGGCGGGATCAATATCCGCGGAGGTGAAATGGACCCAGACGCGGTTCCGCAGACTGGATCATTTACCGGGGTTGACAGCACCCTCTCGCAGCGGGCTTCCCGTTGCCAGAAGTAATTTCCCCGGCTCATTCAGGCCGAGTGCCGTGGGGCCGGACTCAGGGACGCAATCGGAGGTCGTTGGCATTCTTGGGGATCGGGTGTCGTGCGACCTTGCCACCGGGCCAGCGGACCTCGACCGCCTCCGTGCCCTCCGGGCGTCCCAGCACCGTTGTCGGATCGTCACAGGAAAGATGACCCGACCCGAGGTGGAGTTCCCGCCAGGGACCCGTCTTCCCGACACCGAGCACCCGGACGGCGGCGCCAATGGCCGACGGGTTTCCTGCAGGCCCTTCCAAACGCACCCGCAGGCCGGGCCTGCCGCCGACATTGCGCCAGAGGGTCGTCGCGGCGCCGTTCTGGCCGACTGCGAGGTCGATCCGCCCGTCGCCGTCGAAGTCCGCGACGGCGGCACCACGGCCGTCCCCATGGACGACGACACCGCTCAGGAGGTCGGCTTGGAAGCCTCCCGTTCCGTTCCCACGGAGCCAAAGCCCCCGGCCGGCGTCGCTGCGTTCGGCGAAGGGCTGCGCCGTGGAATCGTTCTGAGCGAGGAAGAGGTCGTCGTGTCCGTCGCCGTCGTAGTCGGCCACGCAGAGGCCCTGGACGGTGGACCACTGGGCGGCGGCCGGCAGCGGCCGGACCTCGAAGCGGTCGCCGCGGTTGAGCAGCACCACCGACTCCTGGGTGTCGATCTCAAGCCGGGTCGCCCGGGTGGCCAACTCCCCGAAAAGCGCCGGCACCGACGAGGTCGAGTAGGCGCGGTACGAGGCCACGCCGTCGCGCACCGCAGGGAACAGGGCGGTCATCATCATCAGCTCCCGTTCCGGGCGGTCGACGTTCGCGGACGGGTCGTGCCACGCCTCGACCAGGTCGTTGCCGCCGCCCGAGCCGAAGTCCCCCGCGTACAAACGGCGTGGCGAGGCCGGCGTGCCGACCTGGCGACGGTTCGTCCCCTCGTTCCCAAGCACGACGTCGAGCCGGCCGTCCTCGTCGAAGTCCCCGGCCGTCACCGAGGACCAGGCCCCGCGGAGCGCCCCGCCGCGGCTCCATGCGAACCCAGGATTCCAGGGCTTCAGACGTCCACCCTCGTTGCGGAAGAACCGCGGGGCACCCCAGTCGACCGCGACCACGAGATCCGGCCGGCCGTCGCCGTCGAGGTCCGTGAAGCAGGCCGCGGTGGCCATTCCGCTGTTCTCGAGGCGTTCGGCGACCACGAGGCGTCCGCCTTGGTTGCGGAGCAGCAGCGACGGGGCCGACTCCGGATACCTGCCGGGCACGGTCCGGCTGCCCACGAAGACCTCCAACTCGCCGTCGCCATCGACGTCCGCCGCCGCCAGCGGACCGGTGCCGAAGGCGCTTCCGACGAGCATCTCCCCGCTCCGTCCACTCGCCGGATCATAAAGGCGCAGGGCCCCGCCGTTGGTCAGACCGTCCTCGAAGTTGGACACCCCGGCGACCAGGGCTCCGTTCAACGGAAGGAGGGTGGTGAGGTCCCGGCCCGTGGGCTTCTGGAACGGGGGACGGTCCACCGCCTTGAACCCGCCGCGGCCGTCGTTGAGGAAGGCGGCCGGACGTCCGCCGCGTCCCGCTCCGACCACGAGGTCCGGATGGCCGTTCCCGTCGAGATCCGTCCATGTCACCCCAGGCCCCGCTTGCGAAAGCCGCATCGGCAGCGTGGGTTGGCGCGCGAAGTCGTCGAAAGGCTCGTCGACATGGACATGGCCCAAACGTGCCGAGACGTCCTCGAAGGTCGGCCTGGCCGGCTCTGGGTTCCTCGAGGCCGGGGGCAACGGCGCGCCGGCGACCACGGTGACGGCGGAGCCGGCGGCGACACCGGACAGAGATTCCACGGCGCCACCGGGCCAGCGGACCTCGATGTCCACCTTCGAGGCCTTGCCGGTGGCGAAGGTCCTCTCGGGCGCGTCCCCACCCAGGTAACGGCCGCCCGCGAAGACCTCCGTGGTCTGGGCGGGAAGCCCGGCGGCACGGACGGTGATGCGTGCTCCGATGCCCGTGCGGTTGGGACCGGAACCGCGCAGGCCGACCCGGACACGGGGCGCCGTCGCGTTGTTCCGGTACAATCCCGGGGCGTCCGAAAGGTCGTTCATGACCACGTCGAGGTCGCCGTCTCCGTCGAGGTCCCCGAGGGCGACCCCCTGGGAGATGGTGTCGGCGGTGAAGCCCCACGCGGCGGAGACGTCGTCGAACAAGGCGTCGCCGCGGTTGCGGAAGGCGACGTTCGGCGTGGCAAGCGAGGGCACGGTGCGGACGAGCGCGGCGACCTGGGCCGGCGTCGAGGCCTGCCCGGCCGCCGCCGCGTCCGCGATCCGACGGGTGGCGTCGCCGTCCTGGAAGTCCCGCCGTTGTCCGTTGGGGACGATCAGGTCCTCGAATCCGTCCAGGTCCACGTCGAGCGACACCGGTCCCCAGGACCATTCGCTCGCCGCCACGCCGGCCTGCCACGCGGTTTCCGCCCAGGTCCCGTCGCCGCGCTGGACCTGGAGCACGTTGCGCTGGACCTGCGCCCGCGTCGCGAACTGGCCCGGCAACCGCAGGGTCGGCGCCAGGCCGGCCATCTGCGTGTGACGCCACGCCCGGTTGCGGCTGAACATGTCCACCGCGAAGAAGTCCACGTGGCCGTCACGGTTGAAGTCCCCGAAGTCCACGCCCATGGAGAAGGTCGGGTTGTTCCGCAGCGCGATCGAGGAGAGGGCCTTGAAACGGAGCTTCCGGTCGGGGCCGGTCACGTTCATCCACACACGGTCCGGGGTCTGCAGGTCGTTGCAGACATACAGGTCGGGGCGTCCGTCGCCGTCCATGTCGTGGAACCGCGCCGCCAGCCCCCAATCCCCCGGCGGCGACGTCAACGGCCGGCCCGCCTCGTCCACGAAGGTGCCGTCCGTCCAGGAGACCTCGGCGAAGGCGCCGCGTCCGTCGTTGAGGAAAAGCGCGTCGGCCTCGCCCAGTTCCGCGACGTCGCCTCCCGGTCCGAGTTCGAAGCGGTTGGTGAGGTCGGGCGCGGTGACGGGACGGCCGTTGACCGCGACGATCACCGGACCCTGCGGCGTCTGGCGCATCTGGTAGCGGGTGTTGGGCTGGTCGAGGACCGTGACCGGCCGGAAGCGCGCGACGTACAGGTCCAGGTCCCCGTCGCCCTCCACGTCCGCCAAGGCGAGCGAGGTGGCTCCGTGGCGCGAACGCAGGCCCGCGGCATCGGTGGACTCGACGAAACGGCCCCGGCCGTCGTTGAGGAAGAGCCGTGTGCCACCACCAAGCGCGTTCAGGAACAGGTCCACGTCGCCGTCGCCGTCCACGTCCGCGAAGGCCGCACCGGTCATGTCGAACGATCCGGAGGAGGGATTGCGCCAGTCGATTCCGGGGAAGGCGGCCGCGGAGACGTCGGCGAAGGCCCACCCGCCGAGGTTGCGGTAGAGCGCCGGCGGGACGTCGGCACCGCAAAGCACCAGGTCGGGCCGCCCGTCGCCGTCCACGTCGCCGAGCGCCACGCCGGAACCGGAGAGCAGGTTCCGGTTGGTGATCGAGCGTTCGTCCGAGAGCAGGTTCGTGAAGCCGATGCCGACCGCGGTGGCCGGCATCCGGGTGAATCCCGCGGCCAGGGAACCGGCGGGTGCCAACGGGCGCGTCTCGAGGGTGGCCGCAGTGGCGGCCCGCGCACACGCCAGCAGGAGGACGAGGCCCGCGACACGAAGGGACGATCGGCGTTGGGACATCATGGGAGGATCCGGATGGGACCGTTGCGGGGAACCACCACCGACCGGGCCCCGGCGGCGACCGGGTGCCGGACGACCTCGCCGTCGGGCCAACGGACCTCCAGCTCGCCAGCCAGGCCTCGCGTCCCGAGGACCGTCACCGGGCTGTCGACGCCGAGTCCGCCACCACCGGCGCGGATCTCGCGACGCGGGCCGGCCTTGCCATCCTGATGCCATCTCAACGAGGCCCCGAGCGCGTCGGGATTCCGGGCCGCCCCGAGCAGATGCACGCGGAGTCCCGGCGTGGCGGTGAGGTTGCGATGCAGGAGGGTCGGGGCGGAGTTCTGACCCAGCACCAGGTCCGTCCGTCCGTCGTGGTCGAAGTCCGCCACGGCGACACCGCGCTGTTCACCCCAGGCAGCGATGCCCGAATGCAGGTCCTCCGCGAAGCCGCCGCGGCCGTCGCCGAGCAGCAGGAGTCCGCGACCCGCGTCGTAGCGGGCCTCGTCGGAACGGATGCCGAAGACGCCCTGCGCGAGGAACAGGTCCTCGGACCCGTCGCCGTCGAAGTCGGCCACCGCGATCCCCTGCACCGGCGAGAACTGGGCCACCACCGGCAGCGCCTTCCATTCGAGGTGGTCGCCGCGGTTCAGCAGGATGCCCGAGTCGAGGTTGATCGCCTCCATCCGGGGAAGATCCGCAGGCAGTCCTTCCAGCAGTTGCGGCAAGGTCGCCCGGCCGAAGGACTCGAGGGTCGGATACCGTTGCGCCACCGAAGGCAGCATCGCCGCCAACAGCGGCTGTCGGCGCACCGGAAGTTCCACCCCGGCCGGTCCTACGTGGCTCTCGATCATCTCGACGAAGCCGTCGCCGTTGAAATCCGCGTATCGCACCCGGAGCGGACGTCGCTCGGCGGCGGCGCCGATGAAATGGTTGCGACCCCAGTTCCCGGCCACGAGGTCCATGCGCCCGTCGCCGTCGACATCGGCCGCGGTCAACGCCTGCCACAAGCCGGTCCACCGGGAGAGCCGATCGACACCGGATGGAAGACCCGTACCGCGCAACGGCGGATCCCAGGGCAAGAGCCGTCCCTGTTGGTTGCGAAGCAGCCGGATCGGTCCCCATTCGCAGGAAAGCGCGAGGTCCTGTCGGGCGTCGCCGTCGAGGTCGGTGAACACCGCGGACTGGACCAGTCCGACGCGTTCGAGGCGTTCCGTGACGCCGAGTCGGCCTCCGTCGTTCCGGACCAGCAGCGAGGTCGCCGGCTCCGGATATCGTCCAGCGACATGACGGACGCCCACGAAGATCTCCGGCGCACCGTCGCCGTCGACGTCCGCCGCCGCCAGCGACCCCACCGCCGCGGCCTTGCCGCCCAGCACCTCGCCGCTGCGTCCACTGGCGAGGTCGATGATCCGAAGGGCGCCACCGTTGGTCTGGCCGTCCTCGTGGTTGCTCACCCCGGCGAGGATGGCTCCGCCCAGCGGGAGCATCGTGGTCAGGTCGCGGGCGGTCGGGCGGCCGAAGGCGGCGATCGGCAGGACGCCGAACGAGGATCCGGCGGCGTTTGTCCAGGCTCCCGGCGTCCCACCCTGTCCCGAGGAGACGAGCAGGTCCTCCCAGCCGTCCCCGTCGAGATCCGTCCAGGTCACGCCCGGTCCCGGTGTCGAGAGGTCGCGTGGCGCGGAGGGCTGACGCGCGAACTCGTCGAAGGGCGTGTCGAAATGGGTGTGCCGAATCCGATCGGAGAGATCCTCGAACCGTGGACGTTCCGGCGGCGTGGCCGCGGCCGCGGCCCGCACGGACTCCGACTGGGCGACCACCACCGAACCCGGTCCAACCGCGGGAACGCGGGTCACGGCCCCATCGCGCCAGGTCACCTCGAGCACCACGGCAGGGTTGGTTCCCGTGGCGAACGTCCGCACGGCATCGTCGCCGGAGAGGTACCGTCCACCGGCGATCATCTCCTGGGTCTGGACCGGCAGGCCCGGCGCCACGACCCGGATGCGCGCGCCGACGCCGCGTGTGTTCGGTGCGGTTCCGCGGAGCCGCACCAGCAGCCGTCCGGCCGTCGCCTCGTTGCGCAGCACCTTGGCGGGGCCGTTGAGCGTGTTGAGCACCAGGTCGAGGTCGCCGTCGCCGTCCAGGTCCCCGGCGGCCATGCCGTGCTCGACACCGGGCTCGTCGAATCCCCAGGCGCCGGAGACGTCCTCGAAGGTCAGGTCGCCGCGGTTGCGGAACGCGGCGTTCGGGGCGTCGAACGGCCGGAACATCCGCCGCATCTCCAGCAGCTCGCGCGAACTGTTCCTGCCGGACGACTTCATCGCCTCGGCACGGGCACCCACGTCGGCGTCGAGCATGTCCAGGGCATGGCCGTTCGATACGAGCAGGTCCTCCCAGCCGTCGAGGTCGACATCGAGGAAGACGGGCGTCCATGCCCACTCGGCGGCGCTCAGGCCCGCGAGCCGACCGATCTCGGCGAAGGTCCCGTCGGGCCGGCCCCGGAAGAGGGTGTTGTGGGAGAACTGCGGCCGGTCGTCGAGGATCCCCGGCTGGTTGAACCCCGGGGGAAGGCCGTCCAACTGCACGTTCCGGCGCCAATGCTCGCGGCTCAACATGTCGAGCACGAGGAAGTCGTCCCGTCCGTCGCGGTCGACGTCGGCCGCGTCGATCCCCATCGAGAACGCCGGCGTATGGCGCAGCGCGACGGACCGGGCCGCCCGGAACCGGAGGGGGCCGCCCGGCGGCGTCTCGTTGATCCAGAAGCGGTCCTCGGACTGGAAATCGTTGCAGACGTAGAGGTCCGGCCGGCCGTCGCCGTCGAGGTCGCGGAACATCACGCTGAGTCCCCAGTCGTAGGGAGGGCCGGTGAGCGGCTTCCCCGAGGCGTCGACGAATGCGCCTCCGCTCCAGGACACCGCCGTGAATCCGCCCCGGCCATCGTTCAGGAAGAGGGCATCCGGCTCGCCGTTCTCCATCGGCCCGGACGGTGTCATCGAGAAGCGCCCGACCAGGTCCGGGGCGCTGGTGGGACGGCCGTTGTAGGCGACGATCCGTTGACGGCCGCCCTCGTCGCGCACCTGGTACCGCGCCCCGGGATCGTCCCGGACGGTCACCCCGCGGTAGTTCGACACGTAGAGATCGAGGTCGCCGTCACCGTCGGCGTCGGCCAGGGCGAGGCTCGATCCCGTCCGGTCCGGATTGATCCGGCCCGACTCCGCGAACCGGCCGCCGCCGTCGTTGCGCAGGATCCGCGTCCCCTGCCCCAGCGTGTTCACGACCAGGTCCGGATGCCCGTCGCCGTCGACGTCCGGGGACACGACGCCGGTCACCTCCAAGCCCGGGGTCAGACCCGCGGGAAACGCGGTTCCCGTGGCGTCGGCGAACTTCCAGCCGCCCAGGTTCCGCCACAGCCGGGAGCCGCCGGCGTAGGCGCCGAGGAACACGTCCGTCCGTCCGTCGGCGTCGAAGTCCGCGAGGGCCACGCCGGAGCCGTTGAGGGGGATCTGGTTGGTCAGGTAGCGGGAGGCGGGAACCCCGTTGGTGAAGGCGATCCCGGTCTCGACCGCGCGCAGGGACGTGAACCCGGAACGGGCCGTGGCGGCCGCTGCGGGGTAGCCCAACGCCACGGCCAACGCCGCTGCCAGGACGGTCGCATCCGGAAGGAGGCGGACCTCCGGACGAAGATGTCGGGGCGTTCGACGGGGCACGGAGCGAGGATCCCCGCACCGGCCCGTACGTGCCAGCGCAGAAAGGTCGGAGACCCGGAACGGGGCGACGCCAGTCGGACGTTGATGCGATGGCGGAGGCCGGATCATCCTGCCTCCATGCATTTCCTCGTCACGGGCGGCGCCGGGTTCATCGGGTCCCACGTGGCCGAACATCTCCTGGCGGCGGGCCACGAGGTGACGGTTTTCGACGATCTCAACCCGTTCTACGACCCGGCGATCAAGCGGGCGGGACTCAAGGTCCTGGAGCAGTCCGGCGGCGGACGATTCCGGTTCGTCCAGGGCGACCTGGTCGAGCGTCCGGCCCTGGACGCCGTGTTCGCCCGGGGCGGGATCGACCAGGTGATCCACCTCGCGGCGCGGGCCGGCGTCCGGCCAAGCCTGCAGGAGCCCGCCCTCTACCAGCGGGTGAACGTGGAGGGCACGGTGAACCTGCTCGAGGCCGGCAGGCTGGCCGGCGTGAGGAAGTTCATCCTCGCCTCGTCGTCGTCGGTGTACGGGGTCAACGCCAAGGTGCCGTTCTCCGAGGACGACCCGATCTTCCGTGCGATCTCGCCGTACGCTTCGAGCAAGCTGGCCTGCGAGGCCCTCGGGCACACCTACCACCACGTGTACGGACTCGACGTGGTGATGCTCCGCTTCTTCACCGTGTACGGCCCCCGCCAGCGGCCGGACCTTGCCATCCACAAGTTCGCCCGCCTCATCGAGTCCGGCCGTCCCCTGCCGGTGTTCGGGGACGGCTCCACGGCCCGCGACTACACCTACGTGGACGACATCGTCTCCGGCGTGCTGGCCTGCACACGTCGGGAGTTCGGGTTCGGGATCTACAACCTCGGCGAGTCGCAGACGGTGACCCTGTCGGAATTGATCGCGCTGCTGGAGCAGGCGCTGGGCAGGAAGGCCCTCGTGGACCGCCAACCGTTGCAGCCGGGGGACGTGCCGATCACCTACGCGGACATCTCGAAGGCGCGACGCGACCTCGGCTATGATCCACGGACGAAGATCGCCGAGGGGATCCCGAGGTTCGTCGAGTGGTTCCGGCGATCCGGCGGCTGAACAGCGGGCTCCGTGGGAAACCGCGGCGGGCACGCTGCCCTGCGGTTCCGGAACGGTTCAGCGGGTGAGCTGCTTCTCGAGATAGCCCACGTCCTGGCGGACCTTGGACTCCACCTCCATGCGGTCGCGCACCTGGCGGCAGGCGTGCAGCACCGTGCCGTGGTCGCGTCCGCCGAAGGCGTCGCCGATGGAGCTGAGGGAATGGTCGGTCAGCTGCCGGGCGAGATACATGGCGATCTGGCGGGGGAAGGCGATGTTCTCCGGCCGCCGCTTGCTGGTCATGTCCGCCAGGCGGATGTCGAAGTAGTCGGCGACCCGGCGTTGGATCTCGCCGATGGAGATCGCGACCTTGCCCTCCTCCTGGAGGATCTCGCGCAGGAGCGTCTCGATGGTCTCGAGATCGAGACTCTTCCCGGTGAGCTGGGCGTAGGCGGCGACGCGGACGAGGGCGCCTTCGAGCCGACGGATGTTGGTCCGGATGCGGTTGGCGAGGAACGAGATGATCTCGGGCGGCAGCTCGACGCTGAGGGCCGCGGCCTTCTTGTGGAGGATCGCGAGGCGGGTCTCGACATCCGGGGCCTTGAGGTCGGCGGTCATGCCCCACTCGAAGCGCGAGGTGAGACGCTGTTCGAGCCCCTGGATCTCGTTGGCCGGGCGGTCGCAGGTCAGGACGATCTGCTTGTGGCAGTCGTGGAGCGCGTTGAAGGTGTGGAAGAACTCCTCCTGGATGCGCTCCTTGCCGGCGAGGAACTGGACGTCGTCGATCAGCAGGACGTCGAGCTCGCGGTATTTCTTGCGGAACTTGGGAAGCTGGCCGTTCTGGAGCGCCTCGATGAACTCGTTGGTGAAGCGCTCGCAGGAGAGGTAGCCGATCCGGGCATTGCGGCGGTGGGCATGGACGTGCTGGCCGATGGCCTGCAGGAGATGGGTCTTGCCGAGGCCGACGCCACCAAAGAGGAAGAGCGGGTTGTAGGTCAGCCCGGGCTTTTGGGCGACGGCAACCGAGGCGGCATGGGCGTGGTGGTTGTTGCTGCCCACGACGAAGGTGTCGAAGACGTTGTTCGGGTTGAAGAACGCCTCGGGCCGGCGGGTGCTCGGTTCCTTGGCGACCGGCGACGGAATCGGAGCCAAGGGCGTCGAGGAGGCCTCGGTGGATTCGGCGGAGTTCGCCGTGCCGGAGGCCGTGGAACCCGCGGACTCGGCGGCGCGCACCGCGAAGGCGATCTGGACCGGCCGCACCGCGGTTCGGCTGACCACGGAACGGAGGACGTCGAGGTAGTTGTCCTTGAGCCAGAACTCACAGAACTCGTCCGCCACCTCCAACGTCAGCACATCGCCGTCCATCCGGCTCGCGCTCACCGGGGCGAACCAGAGATTGTAGAGCTCGGTCTTGAGCATTCCACGCAGCGTCTGCTGCGCGGCGGACCAGATGGCTTGGGCGTTATCGGACATGATGGACTAGGAAGGGATCGGGAAGCGCGGTTACGATGGGTTTTTCGGTTTTATTCACCTGACGACTTCACCCGGCCGTAACCTGCCCAAAGACAAGCGTTTGGCCGTGGCTTCCATCGACTGAAACACCGCGGGATCCAGCGGAAACCGCCCGGATTGCTAGGCTTAAAAAGCGTTGGAACCTATTGGTTTCCAACGCTTTACTTAGAACTAGCTTTGTGGCCTTAGGGGACGGTTTCACCGGAGTGGGCACCCAACTGCACTTGTGACGGCCGAGGCTTCTATGAGAAAGCGGCGGCCGCCGCGAGGAGAAGTTTTGGGGTGTTGCCCCCACGTTGTTCACAACGTGGAAAACCGCCCAGAAAAGACTACTTCTTCTTGGCCGGGGCCTTCTTGGCGGGGGCGGCCTTGGCCGGAGCCTTCTTGGCGGGGGCCTTCTTGGCGGGGGCGGCCTTGGCGGGGGCGGCCTTGGCCGGAGCCTTCTTAGCGGGAGCCTTCTTGGCGGGAGCCTTCTTGGCGGCTTGCTGCTTTTCGGTAGCGGGCATGGATTTGTACTCCTGTTGGTTTGTTGGTTCTCTCTGCGCTTTGCGTCAGACGGCAGCTTCCCCGCGTTCGTCAGTGCGAATGCGGATGACTTCCTCCAACGCAAAAACAAAAACCTTCCCGTCGCCGATCTTGCCGGTCTTGGCGGATCGCACGATGGCTTGGACGGCAGTGGACACCTTTTCTTCCGCGACCACCACCTCCAGCTTCAGCTTGGGAAGGAAGTCCACGGTGTACTCCGCGCCCCGATAGGTCTCGGTGTGGCCACGCTGCCGGCCGAACCCCTTGACCTCGGAGACGGTCATTCCCTCGACACCCTGCTCCGTCAGCGCCGCCTTCACGTCGTCGAGTTTGAAGGGCTTGATGATGGCCTCGATCTTCTTCATCTGGGTGGGCAGTGGAGTCGGGGAGTCACGAGGGAATTATCCGCGCAACCAAAAGCTGACAATCCGATTTCACAAAAACGTGCGCGGACTTCCCGCTTGTCGGCACTGATGTCAGGGTCGCTTCCACCGTGCGCGAACGATGGCAGAAGTACACCGAGGAGGCCGAGACCTATCTCCTCGCCGTCATCCTGGACGGCCTCCCCGGCCGCAAGGCCGACATCATCCGGACCTTGCTGGCGGGCCTTTCGCACGTCTTCGCCGGCATCGTGAAGCTTCGCCGGCTGCTCTATTCGCTTCGCATCCTCCGGGACTCCACGCTCGGCGTCCAGGTGATCGCCGTGGGCAACCTCACCGTAGGAGGCACCGGCAAGACGCCGGTCGTCGAGAAGTTCGCACGGGCCCTCCAGGACGCCGGACGCAAGGTCGCCATCCTCTCCCGCGGATATCGCTCCCGTCCGAAGCCGGTCAGCGAACGGCTGCTCGACAAGCTCCTGCTCCGCGAGGACACCACGCCCCCGCGCATCGTCTCCGACGGCCACTCGCTGCTCCTCGATTCGGAGACCGCCGGCGACGAACCCTACATGCTCGCGTCCAACCTGAGGGACGTCGTCGTCCTCGTGGACAAGGACCGCGTGAAGGCCGGCCGCTATGCGGTGGAACATTTCGGCTGCGACACGCTGCTCCTCGACGACGGCTTCCAGTATTGGCGGCTCGCAGGACGCCGGACGGACGTCGTGCTCATCGACTGCCAGCAGCCGTTCGGCAACGAGTACCTGCTTCCGCGCGGCACCCTGCGGGAGCCCCCGTCCCATCTCGCCCGCGCCAGCGTGATCTTCCTCACCAAGAGCGACGGACGCACCGCGGCCCTGCGGGAACGCATCCACCAGCTCAACCCGCGGGCGGACGTCATCGAGTGCCTGCACCATCCGCTGTACTTCGAGGACGTCTTCACCGGCGAACGCCATGGCCTCGACCTGCTCCGCGGACGGAAGGTGGCGAGCCTCACCGGCATCGCGCAACCGGAGTCCTTCGAGTCCAAGCTGGCGGACCTGGGCGCCGAGATCGTCCTCGCCCGCCGGTTCGCCGACCACCACCGGTTCACCCAGCAGGAGGTGCTCGACGCCGTGAACCGCGGCAAGAAGCGGCGTGCCGACATGCTGCTCACCACCCAGAAGGACGCCGTGCGGTTCCCCAAGCTCGATCGCCGGGACCTCCCGGTCTACTTCATGCGCGTCGAGATCAAGATCCTCGCCGGCGCCGAGGGTTTCGACGAGGCCGTCCGACGCATCTGCTTCCGCTGATCCGCCCCGGCCGATCCGGGACCGGAATGGGGGACGGATGATGAATTACAGGGGAATGGGTCCGGACAATGGTTCGCGAACGTTATCGCTCGGAGACAAGTGGCGATTTCGGCATTGCCGGCATCGGAAGGCGAATCTAGAAACCACCCGATCGCCGGTGAAAGCCGGGGATTGGGCGGACACCGGAGAACCAACAATTCGTCCGTCCGTTCCGGGCCGGGTGCGCTTATTTCAGCAGGGTTCTCCACCCTCGCCTCCTTGGCGTGTTCGACCCGGGGCCCCTTTCGCGGGTGCGGCTTCCCCCGAAGCCGCACCCGCATCCCCTCTCAAGGGACGGGCCCCGCAAC
>CAIYXO010000576.1 GCA_903930165.1 uncultured Verrucomicrobiota bacterium
TCATCAAGATCGACCGCAACGAGCGCCGCATCGGGCTCTCGATCAAGGCCGCCAACTACAGCGCCGAACAGCTGAAGGAAGAGCAGAAGCTGCTCGACCAGCTCAAGCCCGGCGAGGACCTCGTCGCCCTCGAGCACGCGTTCGCCGCGGCCGAGGAGAAGCGCGAGTCGAACTGATCCGTCTCCCAAGACGATCCCGACAGGGGGCGCGCCTTCCACGGCGCGCCCCTTTTTCTTTCCGGCCTTTCGCTCCGGTCTCCATCTGCGACGCGACCCTCAGGGCTTTCCCCGTCCTTGACCGGCAACGCCGCCGCCCGGAGCTTGCTCCTCAGGCATGGCCGCACGGAAACCCAGGAAGTCCGCCACGCCGCCGCCCGCCCCGCTCCCGCTCCCGCCCGACCCGGCGAGACGCCGCAGGGCCGAGGCCGCGGCGAGGGCCCGCGCCGTCGACTCGTGGCGCCGGATGCCTTTCTCCGCGACGGAGAAGGCCTGGAAGGACGCTTCCAAGCCCATCGCCGACATCCTCACCGGCGTCCTCGGAAAGATGCGGCTCGAGCAGCGGCTCGACGAATCCCGGATCCAACAGGTGTGGCCCCAGGTGATCGATCCGACCATCGCCTCCCACGCGCATCCGGCGAACTTCGCCCAAGGCACTCTCTTCGTGACGGTCGACAGCAACGTCTGGCTCGACGAGATCGTCCGCTACCGGCGCCACGAAATCCTCGAACGCCTCCAGACCGCACTCGGCAAGACCGTCGTCCAACGCATCTCGTTCCGACTCGGCTGATTCACCCCGCGTCCGCCGCCGGAAGTTCCCGGGAGAGGAACCTCCGGATCTCCGGGGCGTAGCCCGCACGGAAATCCGGATGCCGTGGCACCCATCCGCACTCCTCCCTCAGGCGTCTGTTCGAGACCCGCTTGTCGGTGGTTCCACGCTTGCGTACCGGCGCCGGTTCCCCGGGCGCGGCCTCCGGCGGCAGCGGCAGCCCGGTCTCCTTCGACAGGTGGCCCAGGAAGTCCCCCTGCCGCACCGGTTGGTCGTCCACCACGTTGTATAGGCGCCCGGTCAAACCCCGACCCAGCACGGCCACGATGGCGTCGGCGACATCTTCCCTGTGGATCATGTTGATCCAACGTCCACCGTTCGGTTCCCGTCGCGCCTCGCCGGCGAGGAATTGGCGGAAGAGATGTCCACGGCCCGGCCCATAGATGCCGCCGACCCGCAGCACGGTCGCCGGCACCCTTCCCTCGCGGGCCGCCTGCAGGAACACCTGTTCCGTCTCCAGCAGCAACCGCCCGGTCTCGCCGGCAGGCTCCGCCGGACTTTCCTCGTGGACCCAACCGCCGTCCGTCTGTCCATAGACGCTGGTGCTGCTCGTGTAGACCAGTCCGCGGATCCCACGCGACTCGGCCCAACGGACGAGGTTCCGGGCTCCACCCAAATACACGTCACGGTAGGCCTCCACGCCGCCCCGGCTTGAGGAGACGGTGTCGACGACCCAGTCGAACGGCATCGTGAGCGAATCCAGGTCGGCGGCACGGGTGAGATCGCCGGTGATCGGATGGATGCCCGCCGCTGAAAGCTCCGGATCCTCCGAGGCATTCCGACGGAATCCCAAGACCTCGTTGCCGCCCTGGACCAACTGCCTTCCCAACGCCTTCCCGACGTAACCGCAACCGACGATCAACACGCGCATGACGACCACCCTCCCCCGCCCGGCGCCGCGGTCAAGCCGTCGGGCCGCGTGACAAACCGGGCTTCACAGGCTTCCCTTCCTCCCATGTCCTCCACCGGACGCAAACTCGGCATCCTCATCTCGGCAGGTCCCACGACCCCGGCTTTCCGCCATGGAGTCCGCTTCGCCTCCGCGGCCGTGGATTCCGGGTGCGACGTCTTCCTCTACTGCATCGACGACGCCGTCGCCGGCGTGCGGGATCCGGAGCTCCAGGCGCTGCCGGCACGGGGTGTCCGCTTCTATGCCTGCGCCTACGGAGCCCACCAGCGGGGACTGCCGGTCGACGATTCCGCGACCTTCGCCGGCCTCACCGTGGTCAGCGACCTCGTCGCCTCCACCGAACGCTTCGTGAGCTTCAACGCGTGATGAAACCCTCCCTGCTGGTCATCGTGGACACAGATCCCCGGTCCAACGCACGTGCCGCCGAAGCGGTCCGCATCGCCGCCGGCGTCGGTACCTGGAAGAAGGCGGAGGTGAATCTCTATCTCCGGGGCCCGGCCGTCCTCGCGCTCACCGAGTTCCCGGACGAACTGCTGGAGGAGGACAACTACACCCGCTACCTGCCGATCGTGGGCGAGTTCGGCCGGCCGATCCGTGTCCAGAAGGGCGCCATGGACGGATTCGACCTGGGGACGCCAACCCAGCCCTTCGTGGAGATCGATGACGCGGAACTGGCCCGGTTGGCCGCCGCATCCACCTACGTGCTCCGCTTCTGATCCA
>CAIYXO010000577.1 GCA_903930165.1 uncultured Verrucomicrobiota bacterium
ACCATCAGCAAGGCGATGCCCGGTCCCGAGGGCCTCGACCTCACCTTCGCCGCGGCGGCGGGAAGGACCTACCAGGTGGAATTCTCCGATTCCCTGGAGTCGCCCAACTGGACCGCGATCGGCAGTCCCGTGTCCGGCTTGAACCGCATGGCCACCGTCACGGTCCCGACCCCGGCCTCCCGCGCGTTCTTCCGCATCCGGATCCAATGATCCCCAACTGGGCCACGCATCTCCTGGTCGGTCTCAGCGGCGCCGTCGCCCTGGTCCACCAGACGCTCTGGACCCGACGCCTCGTCGACGTCCTCGGCGCCGGCGGCGACACCTTCGCACGGGTCGTCGGGGCGTTCTTCATCGGACTCTCCCTCGGCGGCGCGCTCGCCGCCTGGCGTCCGGTGTCGCCGCGCCATGCCTGGAGGCGTGTCGCCTGGGCCGAATTCGTCGTCGGAGTGCTCGCCCTGCCGGTGCTCGGCTCGGTCCTTTTCGCGGATTCCTTCCGGGAATCCTTCCCGCTCGAGCGGCATCCAACCCTCGCCGCGCTGCTTTTCGTCGCCCCTCCCGCGATCGCCATGGGACTGGTGATGCCGGCGGCCCTCTCCGCGCTGGGATCCTCCTCCGGCGGGGTATCCTTCTATGTCGCCAACACCGCCGGCGGCGTGTTCGGCGTCCTCGCCACGGTCACCCTCCTGCTGCCCCGCCTCGGCCACTTCGCGTCGGGACTCGTCGGCATCGCCGGCAACCTCCTGCTCGCCGCTTCCGCTGCCGTCCTTTCCAGGACCCGAACCCGGATCCGCCCCGGGCAGGACCGCCCGCAACGACACCGGGCGCAGGAGGTCTTGCCGATGCGCTCCCCGATGGCACGCCTCCTCGCGTTCGGATCCGGCTTCCTCACGCTCGCGCTCGAGGTCCTCCTCCAGCACCAGACCGCCCAGGTCACCATCAACGCCGGCCACTCCGGCGCCCTGGTCCTCGCCTTCGTCATCGCCGCCCTCACTCTCGCCGGCGCGGTCGCCGGCCGCATCCGGTTCGGATCCGCCAACGGCGCCCGTGGCCTCGTCGCCTGGGCCTTCCTCGCGACCGCGCTCATCGCCGCCTCGGAACCGTTCGTGTTCCTCGCCGCACGTCCCGGCCTGCGCTTCTTCGCCTACGAGCATCCGCCACTCGCCTACCTCCTCCGGGTCGCCGGCCTCTCCTCGCTGGTCATCATGCCGGTGTTCGTCGCCGGTGGACTGGTCTTTCCGTTGCTGCTGCGCCAGACCGCCAGCCGACGCGAACCGGGACGGGAGGTGGCGCTGCTGCTGGCGCTGAACGGCCTCGGCGGCTGGATCGGCGCCGAGACGGCCCAAGGCGCCCTCCTCCCGGCGCTCGGACTCTGGACCTCCTGCTGCGCGGTCGCCGCGGTCGCCTTCGCCGGCTGGATCGTGGTGCGGGGCCGTTCCCTGCTGCGATCCCCGGTGTCCCTGACGCTGCTGATGGCCGGTCTCGCCGCGGTCCCGGCAGCCGCCCTCGCCACGCGACGCCTTCCGCAGGTCTCCCCGGAACCCGGCATCACCGTGGCGGAGGTGCGGACGTCCCGCGAAGGCGTGGTGGCCGCCGTCCATGCCGATCCGGGGGATTGGCGGATGGTCTACAACAACACCTACACCCTCGGCGGCTCCCGCGCGCAGGCGAACCAGGAACGTCAGGCGCTGCTGCCGATCCTCCTCCACGGATCCGCTCGCCGCGTGGGGATCCTCGGGTTCGCCACCGGTAGCACCACCGCCGGAGCCACCCTCGATCCCGCCGTCGAAGGCATCGAGGCCTTCGAGCTCAGCGAATCGGTGATCGCCCTCGCCGCACGCCACTTCGCCGGCTTCCACCGGGACGTGTTCCACCATCCGCGCGTCCGCGTCCGGCATCAGGACGCCCGGATCGCCGTGCTGGAGAACCCGGGTCGTTTCGACGTGGTGGTGGGCGACCTCTTCCTCCCCTGGCGTACCGGCGAAGGACGTCTCTTCGCGCGCGAACACTTCCATGCGGTGCGCCGGTCCCTGCGCCAGGGCGGCGTCTACTGCCAGTGGCTCCCGATGTTCCAGCTCACGCGTCCGCAGTTCGAGGCGATCCTCCGGACCTTCCGCGCCGAGTTCCCCGACGTGTTTCTCGTCCGCGGCGACTTCTACTCCGACCTGCCTATCCTCGGACTCGTCGGCGGGATCCGGGCCGGTTCCCTGGATTGGGCGGCGATCACCGGGGCCTGCCAACGGGTCCGCAACGCAGGCGGCAGCCGCGACGCCCTGCTCCGACACCCGGAAGGCGTGGCGATGACCGTCCTGGGACCGGCCCCGGCGCCTCCGGAGGGGCCGCTGAACACGCTCGACGAAGCCTGGCTGGAATGGGATGCCGGACGGAACGTCATGGGTTTGCGCCAACCGTGGTTCGTCGGGATCCCCCTTGCCGAGTACGTCCGGGACACGGCCCGGAATGGTGCACGATGGATTCCGGAGGAGCTCAGGCCGGCCCAGGACGCGGGCCAGTTCTTCCTCACGCTCGAGGTGGCGGCGCGTCTCGGACTGCCGGCGAAGGCCAATCTCGAGGCGCAGATCCCGACCCGCATGCCGGCCCCGCTTCTCGACGACTTCCAGGTCGACTGGAGGCTCTGGCCTTCCCGCGTGAAGCCGTTCACAGCCCCTTCCGAACCGACTCCCCGCGGTGCCGGCACTCCGTGAGCGGATGCTGCGACTCCTGCACGCACCGTAGGAGACGAGGTCACGAGTCTCTGCCTCACCCCAAGGCCCTCTCAGCCCACGACGCTCGCCGGGAAGGATGAGACTCCTGACGTCGTCTCTTACACGTGCAGACCGCACGACACGAGGCCACGGAGCCATCAACCGGCAACTGACAACGGTCCACTGACAACCGACAACCTGTCAGCACACCGAATCCACCAGCGTCAGCAGCCGTGCCCCCCCGACCTCCAGCCGTCGGATGGCAAAACGCTGGGTGCTCTCGTTGCCGGACGGGAAGAGGATCTTCCACCCTCCGACCTTCTTCCACGCCTCCCGGTCCGGCCCCACCGGGTCACCGAGGTGGCCACAACCGATGGACGCCATGAAGAGGTCCGCGATCTGGACCGCGGCGATGGTCCTCGCATGGGCGCCCGCTCCCTCAGGAACCGAGTGGAACAGCGCCGACTTCACGAGGAGCTCATCCTGCCGCTGTTGCTCCAGGTACCAGCCGCCCAGGATCGTGTGCGGGACACCCAGGACGGAGCGTTCCATGAGCTCGACCACGGC
>CAIYXO010000578.1 GCA_903930165.1 uncultured Verrucomicrobiota bacterium
GATCCATCGGCACCAGCACCCTGAAGGTGGTGGAGGACCAGCCGGACCTCCTGCAACTGGTCGGGCTCGCCGCCGGCGGCAACGCCGAGCTGCTGGTCGAACAGTGCCGGCGTCACCATCCACGCCTGGCTTCGCTCAACGACTCCACGAAGGTCGCCGCTGTGCAGTCGGCGCTCGACGGTTCCACACGGGTGCTCTCCGGGCCTGCCGCGCTGCTCGAGCTGGCCACGATGCCCGAGGCGGACATCGTCCTCATCGCCATCGTCGGCACCGCAGGCCTCGAGCCCGCCCTCGCCGCGATCCGTGCGGGCAAGGACATCGCGGTGGCCTCGAAGGAGATCCTGGTCATGGCCGGCGAGATCGTGATGCGCGAGGCCCGGGCCCACGGCGTGAAGGTGCTCGCGGTCGACAGCGAGCATTCCGCGATCTTCCAATGCCTCGACGGGAAACCCGCTTCCTCGGTCCGCAACCTCTGGCTGACCGCCTCGGGCGGCCCGTTCCGCAACGCCTCCCAGTGGCCCGCAGAGGCGCTTGCCGGAGTCACGCTCGAGCAGGCGCTCAAGCATCCCTCCTGGGTGATGGGCCGGAAGATCACGATCGATTCGGCCTCCCTCTTCAACAAGGGCCTGGAAATGATCGAGGCCCGGTGGCTCTTCGACATCGAGATGCCGAGGGTCCAGGTCGTCGTCCATCCCCAGAGCATCGTCCACTCGATGGTCGAGTACGTGGACGGATCGGTCATCGCCCAGCTGTCGACCCCGGACATGTGCCTGCCGATCCAGTACGCCCTGCTCTACCCGGACCGCGTGGCCAGCGAACGGGTGCAGACGAACTTCGCGAAGATCGGCCAGCTCACCTTCGAGGAGCCGGACACGGCACGCTTCCCTGCGCTCAAGCTGGCCCGCCGTGCCGGCGAGCTCGGCGGCACCCTCCCCGCGGTGCTCAACGCCGCCAACGAGGTCGCGGTCGAACGGTTCTGCAGACGTGAACTCGGGTTCACCGGAATCACCGCCTGCGTCGCCCGCGTCATGGAGGCCCATCGGGTCGTCGATTCCCCCTCGTTGGAGCAGATCCTCGAGGCCGACCGTTGGGCCCGCGTCGAGGCGGCCCGCTGAACGTCCGCGGCGGATCGCGCCGCAAGCGCCGGAACTACTGGGTCTCTTCGACAACCTTGGCGGCCGGCTGCGGCTCGCCACGGAGGAATGCGCCGAGTTCCGGAAGGCGGTCGGTGTTGATCAGGTCCACTCCCGCCCGCTTCATCTCCTCCCACGCCGACAACCGGTCGGGCCCTCCCCAGAAACGGACCTTCCTCCCCTGCGCATGCGCCTTGGAGACGATGGACGCGAGCTTCTCGCGGTCCGCCGACGGCATCGCTCCCTCGCCACGCCAGCGGAACGGCCAGCTTTCGCTCATCAGCGGGTAGAGCGCCGCCGAGGAACCGTCCTCCAGTTGCGCCAGACGTCCGTCGACCGCGCACAGGCGTTCCGCATCGGCCGCGATGCGCTCGACCGCCCGGTCGCCGCTGATCACCACCGTCACCGCACCGGTCGAGATCCCGGTCGGACCAAACCGGGTCAGGATGTCCGAGTACGGCTCCAGCTGCCGCTTCAACACCTCGTACACGGCGTCTCCATCCCTCTTCACGTCCACGAGCAGCTGCAGGCGCGTCCCGGGCGTGGCGAAGATCCCGGTCTTCCCGCGGACCCTTTGCGCCAGCGGTTCCAGGTAGGTCGAACGCAGCGTGAAACCGGGCTTCACGTCCTTCCGGTCGTGCGCCACCAGCAGGTCGCCGTCCACGAGGAAGACGTCCGCCTCCACACCGCAGAAGCCCTGCTCCAAGGCGTCCAGCAGCGGACGCCGATGGAGGTAGTCGTTGTGGGAATGGGCCTGAGGGAGCGGCTCCACCGCAACCAGACGGAAAGCCGAGACCAACAGCAGACCCAGAAATCCACGCAGGAACATGTTGGCAGTTTCCGAAATCCTGCCCCACCGCGAAAGCCAATTGGTTCCCATCCGTCCCATGGGACCCATAGGACCCTCAAGCCTGGACGTCCACGCTCAGGATCTCGCCGGGCTCGCATTCGGCGAAGACCTCGAACGGCCTGCAGCAGACCTCGCAGTCGGTGGTGAAGCGCTGCTCCGCGACCCCGGTGTCGATCACCAGTTCCATCGACTGGCCGCAGTACGGGCACTGGATCCGCTCGCTCTGTTCCATGAGGGACGATGGATCCGGAACCCGCCGTTGGCGAGCGCTCCGGTCCTCCCGTGGCCGCGACCGCCGGGACGCGGTTCCCGCCCGTCCGGACACATCGTCCCCATCCCCGGCTTGGCTTGTGGACTGAAACGTGGTCTCTGGCCCGAACACGGATGCAAGTGCACACGTTCATCGTGGACAACGCCCTCGAGGCGGTGGAACAGGTCCGGGCCAAGCTCGGCCCCGGCGCCGTGGTGCTGAGCGTGCGGCGGCTGCCGGTCGACGGTCTGTCGAAGCTCTGGAAGAAGCCCCGGATCGAGGTGCTCGCCGCCGCCCCACCCGACGCCGCCACTTCGGCAACGCCCGCCGACTCCGCAGCCGTCGCCGTCCCGATCCAGGAACCCGGAATGGTCTCATCGGCATCCGAAATCCTCGGAACCGCTCCGAAGGCCCCTTCCCCATCGGCGCCAGCGGCTCCGGCCGATCCCTTGGCCGAACTCCGCCGGGAACTGTCCGAGATCCGTGCGGAGATCTTCCGCAACCGTCAGGCTCCGACGGCCGAGGCACCCATCCCTTCCGCGGCACCCGGGAAATCGACAGAAGTTCCGGCTCGTACGGAGAAACCCCTCGCCGTCGAGTCGTTCGTCACCCGGTCCGTCCAGTACCCGGGTGAATGGCATGTCGGCCCGATCCTCGAATCCACAGGACTGCTTCCCGTTCATGCCCTCCGCGTCGTGGAACAACTCTGCCAGGACCACGGCGAGACGGCGCCGAAGTCGTTGGGCGAGGAGATCCTGTTGACCGCCAAGGTCCTCCAGGGCGAATGGATCCTGCCGACCTCTTCTCCGAATGCCGGTTCCGAGGCGCACGTGTTCATCGGGCCGCCCGGATCCGGAAAGACGACAGCATTGTGCAAGTGGTTGGCCCAGAGCGTTCTGCTCGAAGGGAAATCGGCCACGGTCTGGCGGCTCGACGGTCTCGGCGCCAACACCGCGGAGTCGCTGAGCGTGTATGGGGAGATCCTGGGAGTGCCGGTGGAGCGATTCCTGCCCGAAGGCCGGCCGGATTCGGGGCTCCTGTTCATCGACTATCCCGGGGTGGCGCCCGGCGACGCCGTCGGAATGGCCGACCTGAAGGAACGCCTCGCTGCGCTCGGACCGGTGCGAGTGCACCTGGTGCTCAACGCCGCCTATGAAAACGCCGTGGTGCTGTCCCAGGCCCGTGCGTACCACGACATGGGTGTGACCGACATCATCGCCACCCATCTCGACGAGGAGCCCCGTTGGGGGAAACTCTGGAGCTGGATCCTGGGCACGAATTACCCCATCGGTTGGCTCGGGGTGGGGCAGAATGTACCGGGAGTTTTCCTCCCTGCCGACCCGAACCGCGTCCTCACCCGGCAATTTTCGCGGGAAAACTGAGGAACACGCTGCATTTGCAGCGCTTTTTCATGCTGGCAAGCCCGTTGCTTACAGGCCGACGGGATAGCGACGCATGAAAAGATTGATGATACTTGGCGGACTCTTGGGATTCCTGATCAGCACCGGACTGGGGCTGATGCAGGACTGCTCCGGGCCGTCGATCCTGTGGCGTGCTTCCGTATCCGCGGCTGCCGGCGGCCTCTTGTTCCGCTGGTGGTGCAGCATCTGGATACGGGGGTTGCGCGAGTCGCATCTCGCCAAGCTGAACGCGATTCCAAACCCGGTCGCCGCCAGCTCGAGTCCCTCTGGGAAACCTTGAACCCATAGCCTCGGCCCGACCGACCCCACCCCATGCCCACCACCGAACAGCAACCGCCCGCCACGGAACCCCGCCGCCGTGGAAACAGCCCGTACGCCCCGTACAAGCAGACCCGCCCCGGCAGCGCCAAGGAGAACGAGATGGTCCAGGAGTACCTGCCCCTCGTGAAGAACGTCGTAGGCCGACTCGCCATGAGCCTCCCGCCCCACGTGGATGTCGAGGACCTCTACAGCGCCGGCCTCGTCGGACTCCTGAACGCGATCCGGAACTTCGATCCCCAGGGCGGTTCGACGTTCGAGTCCTACGCCCGGGTCCGCATCCGCGGCACGATCTTCGACGAGCTCCGCCGCATGGACTGGGTTCCCCGCTCCGTCCACGACAAGGCGCGCAAGGTCCAGGCGGTCATGCAGCAGCTGGAACAGGCCAAGGGCGAGGCGCCAACCGATGCCGAGATGGCCAAGGCCATGGGCATGACGGTCGAGGCCTATGAGGATCTGATGTCCCAGATCCGGCCCGCCACCTTCGTCTGCCTCGATGCGGTCCATGGCGGCGAGGAGAACGGCGACACCTCCTACCACGAGACCATCACCGACGAATCCCAGGCCGACCCCGTCGACTCCGCCGCCCGACGCGAACTGGCGAAGGTGATCGAGACCCGCCTCAAATCCCTTCCCGAGATGCAGCGCAAGGTGTTGGCCCTCTATTACTTCGAGGACATGCGTTTGCGGGAGATCGCCGAGGTCTTCGGCGTCACCGAGTCCCGCATCTGTCAGATCCACTCCCAGGCGATCCTGTCCCTCCGCGGCTATCTCCAGAAGTATTCCAGTCCCCGCGGCTGATTGTCCCCTTTAGTCGGACGGCTCCGCCGCCGATCTCTGCCCCATGCTGGTCATCGTTGGATCCATCATCGTCACTCTTTCCGTCCTCGGCGGCTTCATGATGGCGGGAGGTCAGCCCCTGGTGCTGGTCCAGCCCTCGGAGTTCGTGGTCATCCTGGGAGCGTGCGGCGGATCGCTCATCATCATGGCCCCCATGAACGTCCTGAAGGGCCTGGTCGCCCAGATCCTGGGTTGCCTGAAGCCGTCCCCGTTCACCAAGGGGGCCTATGAGGACATGTTCAAGGCCCTCTACGAGTTGTTCATGCTGGGACGCCGCAACGGCATGATCGCCTTGGAGCCCCACGTTTCGGACCCGCATTCCAGCACCATCCTTTCGAAGTATCCCGCCTTCTCCGGCAACCACCATGCGGTGGACCTCCTCACCGGCGCCCTGCGTCCGCTGATTGACGGCAAGGTAAAGCCCGACCAGCTCGAGGCCCTCATCACCACCGAACTCAATGCCATGGAGGAGGAGCACCACAAGCCGATCGAAGTGCTCTCCAAGGCGTCCGACGCAATGCCCGGCTTCGGCATCGTCGCGGCGGTCCTTGGAATCGTGGTGACCATGGGCTCGATTGGCGGACCGGCTGCCGAGATCGGCCACCACGTCGCCGCGGCGCTGGTCGGCACCTTCCTCGGGATCCTGGTTTCCTACGGCTACCTGAGCCCCCTCGCCGTCACCATGACGCTGAATGGCCAGGCCGAGATGGGATTCTTCCGGACGTTGTCGAAGGCGGTCACCGGTTTCGCCACGGGCATGGCGCCGATCATGGCCATCGAGGTCGCCCGCCGCGGACTGCCCAGCGACATCAAGCCGTCCGCCGAGGACCTCGAGAACATGCTCAAGGGCATCGGCAAGTAACCGCAGGAAAACCGCCAAACCATGGGAGGAGGAAAACACGGACATCACGGCGGCGCCTGGAAGGTCGCCTACGCGGATTTCGTCACTGCGATGATGGCGTTCTTCCTGGTGATGTGGCTCGTCTCGCAGGACCAGAAGATCAAGGAGGCCGTCGAACATTCCTTCCGGAATCCGTTCGGTGCCATGACCAGGCAGTCCACCGGCATCCTCAACGACAACTCCGATTCCGCTTCCCGCGGCGCGCGGGGCAACTTCGAGCCGACCTCGATGGTGGAACTGACCCTCCTGCGCAAGATGAGCGAGGACCTGCTGAAAAGCCTCCAGACGAATCCGGAACTGCCGGATGAGACGCCCATGCGGATGGATCTCCTGAGCGACGGCATCCGCCTGAACATGTTCGACCGCAACAAGAAGCCGCTCTTCAATCCCGGCTCGAACGAACTTTCCGAGTACGGCGAATGGATCTTCACGACCCTCGCCTGGCAGATCAACCAGTTCTCCAACCACTTCAACATCGAGCTGGAGGGACACACCGAGAACGGGTTTGCCGCCAAGCCGGGCGGGCCCGACAGCTGGGATCTGTCCACCGACCGCGCCCATTCGGCCCGTCGGATCCTCATGAAGCACGACGTGCAGTCGAAGCAGATCCGCCGGATCGCAGGCTACGCCGACACCACGCCGCTTCCCGAGATCGACATCGAGGACGAACGGAACCGCCGCGTGACCGTGATCCTCCGCGCGAAGGAGAACGTCCTCCGACGCTGACCCGATTCCATGGCCTCCGACTTCCAACCCCTGCTGCCGGGATCTTCCCGACCCGGATCCGTTCCGGGCGGACGTGTCTCCGGCGCGGCCGACGCCGCCGGCCGGTTCACCCCGCTGGGCGCCGGCAAGACCGTCAACCTCCCGGGATCGGGCCTTCAGTCGCCGGGGCAGGTTTCCTCGCCCCTCAAGGCCAAGCCGGCGGGCACTCCCACGAACGGAGGACACGAGGCGGGATCCGGCCACAAGCCGGCCGTCACCCAGGTCATCCGCGACGGCGAACGGATCACCCACATCGAGGTCCGATGCTCCTGCGGAGAGGTCATCACGCTCGAGTGCGGCTACTGAACGCCGGTGGA
>CAIYXO010000579.1 GCA_903930165.1 uncultured Verrucomicrobiota bacterium
CCCGTGGTCCTCAGCCTTGAAGAGCCACTCCCGGTTCACCGCTCGCGACATGCAGTGGTAGTACGCCACCTCCGCCTCCGGCGGAGCCTTGTACCTTCGAGTCCTCATTCCCCGTGGACCCTCTCACGGCGACCGCCAGCTCAGCGACGGGCACTCTGCGCGCGCTATCCCTCAAGGGGAGATTCAAGGCTCAGGTTTCAAGCGCTCAGCGACGTGGAGAGACGCAAATGACTCCCCATCAACGGGCTCCACGTGATCCGAATCAAGGATCAGCTCCCTCGCAGGCGGACGTGTCCCTTGTGTGGAGGGGAGAACGCGCTCGTGGCATACCATGCCTCGCAGAGGGACGTGTCCCTTATGGGAGGAGACGCAAATAACTACCCATCAACGTTCTCCACGTGATCCGAATCAAGAATCGGCTCCCTCGCAGGCGGACGTGTCCCTTGTGTGGAGGGTTGTCCCTTGCGGAAGGGTGAACGCGACTGGCTGAAGCCGGGTCTCCGAACCTTCGCGAACTCCGCGACTCCGCATGGGTACAAGGTCGATCTGCCTCCTAAAGCAGCCTTTGTGTCAGGCGGTCGCCGGCGGTGGTTTGAGCCTCATGACCACGTCTCCTGCAGTTGGGGGAAAACCACGAAACGTAGGGGACAGCTCCCTAGAGCACCCTTAGGGAAGGGAGGGAGGACGAGGTCGGATAAAGCCGGGACGCCGTATCTCCGCAGGCTCCGCGACCCCAAGTGCTTCCAGGTCAGAAGAGCACCGGTTTGCGACTGTACCGACCGCTTCCCAGGTGGGTTTCACCAGCCCGTCAGAAAGTCCAACCGGTCCTGCGACGTAGTCTCGGTTGTGCTTCCCGCATCAACCCAACCGAACCCGAGATGAACGCCCAAGACCTCCTTCTCCTTGCCGCGTGGATCGCCTCGGGGCCGGCCTTGTCTCCCGGACCGAGGTGGCTTCCCGAGATGCTGGCCCGATCCTTCCCCGGCGAATCCAGCCCGCCGGCCGGACATGGGGAGGTCGTGGTCCCGCAACCCATCTGGATCGTCGGGCCATCCAACCTGCAGACCCACTCCGCTCCATCGCTCCGGCGCATCGGGTTTCCAAGGCACGGAAATCTTTCCGGCCTTCCTTCGGACTCCGGTCCGACGCCCGCCTTCGACTCGGCAAGATCCCGAGCTGCGCCCACGATCGACTGCAACGCGGCCATCGCCGCCAACAGCCGTCGCTGGCGGGCCGGAATCCGGGCTCAGGAATCCACCGGTGAAGGCGTGGCGTTCAACCGGGACGGCGACGTCGCCCTCGTCGGATCCGTCTTCCACGACGCCCCGGGACGAAGGGATATCCTGCTCGCTTGTCACGACGTCGCGGGCAGGCACCGCTGGACCCGGGCCTTCGGCGGAGAAGGCGAAGACGTCGGCCGCTCCGTCGCCTTCGACCGCGCGGGAAACCTTTTCGTCGCGGGCAGCTTCGAGGGCCGTGCCTCCTTCGGATCCGGACCCGGCAACACCGACCGCCTGGTAGCCAAGGGAGGAAGCGACGCCTTCGTGGCCAAGTTCGACGCCGCTGGGACTCCGCTCTGGGCACGGCGGTTCGGCGGCCCCGGTTACGACGTGGCCCACGATTTGGCGGTCGATCCCGACGGTTTCGTGTACGTCACCGGAAGCTTCTCCTCGACCGCCGAAACCGAGCCTTCCCAGGCCGCCTTGATCCTCACCTCGCGAGGCTCCGACGACGCCTTCATCCTTCGTCTCGACACGAAAGGCACTCCGGTCTGGCTCCGTCAGGTCGGAGGCGCCGGCGCCGATGCCGGTGTGGGTGTCGTCGTCGCCGATGGAGTCCTCATCGCCTGCGGTCGTCATCAAGGCCCCGGCGTCCGGGCGGGCCCGTTCAGCCTGCCCGACTCCGGGGCCTCGGATGCTTTCGCGATCGCCTATCGAACCCTGGACGGGGGCGAGGTCCAGGTCGTGTCCTTCGGCGGTCCAGGAGAAGACTCCGCCTCCGACATCGTCGTCACCTCCCTGGGCGAGGCCTTTGTCACTGGAATCTGCAGCGGACAGCCGGGCTTCGAACTCCAACCGGCGGCCACCGCCACGGCCGGGCTGCGGAGGCAGCCGCCCGACGAGAACCGAATCGGGCGTTCCCTCACGCAGAAGGACGCGTCGATGTCCAAGGACAGCTCACCCGAGGCGTTCGTGCTCAAGCTGGATTCCGCCCTCGCCCCGGAATGGATGGTTTCCATCGGAAGCCCGTACGGAGGCGCCGCTTCCCACGCAATGACGGAGGCCCGCGGGATCGCCGTGGACGACTCGGGCTGCCACCTCTACGTCGTGGGTCGCCTGATCCGCTCCGGGGTGCTCGACCCCACGGGCAGAGGCGCTGGGGACACGGACGAAGGGGAGGGCAGCCGCCTCGAGGAACGCGGATTCCTCTGGGCGGTCGGCAGGGACGGCCTCCATTCCTGGTTCGAGGTCCCGGACGGCGAGGGGTCTTGCTGGGCGAATGCGGTCGCCGTGCGCGGCCTGAACCAGTTGGCGTATGCCGGAACTTCGGTCGGCCCCGATTCATCGGGAAACCTCCGCCGCAGGAACCTCTTCCTCCGATCGAAGTGAACCCGGGCCGCGCGCCGTCGGTCCAAGGGGATAACCGCCGCGGAGGTTCCCGGCTGATTTCCGCGGGACGGATGCTAGGCTGCCGCCGGCATGAAGCGACTACCGACCCTGATCACGGCAGCCCTCCTGGCGGGCTGCGGCACCGGAACCCATCGGGACATCCTGACCCGTTCCCACTCCAGCGCCGTGCCCGGTTCACCGGCGGCTTCCCTCACCGACCCCGCCACGTCGAGCCCGGAGCCGTTCAAGGTCCCGCCCGTCCCGCGGTTCTCCGTCTCCTACATGGACACCACGGTGAAGCCGTCCGACGACTTCTACGCCTACGCCGCCGGCAGCTGGCGGAAGAACAACCCGGTGCCGTCGGACAAATCCCGCTGGAGCGGCTTCGAGGAACTCGACCAACGGAACTGGTTCCTCATCCGCAGCATCCTCGAGGACGCGGCGGCGGGCCGCATCGCGGGCACCAAGGCGAAACAGGTCGGCGACCTCTACGCCGCGGCCATGGACACCAACCGCATCGAGAAGCTCGCCTTCGCCCCGCTGGAGGAGGACTTCCGGAAGATCGCCGCCGCGCGGGATTCCGCGGACCTCGTCGGCCTCGTCGGCGAACTGCACGTCCGCTCCACCGCCGCGCTCTTCGGGAGCGGGGTCGAGGCCGATGCGAAGAACAGCTCTGTCTACGCCTTCTACATCTCGCAGGGCGGACTCGGCCTGCCGGACCGCGACTACTACCTCGCCGACGGCTTCGCCCAGCAGCGTGAGGCCTACCGGGCCCACATCGTCCGCATGCTCACCTTGGCCGGCGACGCCCCGGAGGCCGCGGAGGCCGCGGCCGGGAAGATCCTCGAGCTCGAGACCGCCCTCGCCAAGGTCAGCAAGCCCCGCGTGGAACTGCGCGATCCGCTGGCCAACTACAACAAGCTCGACCGCGCCGGACTGGTCAAGCTCGCGCCGGGCATAGACTGGAACCGCTACTTCACCACGATCGGGACGCCCGGCGTGACCGAGGTCATCGTCGGCCAGACCAACTTCCTGGCGGGCCTCGGCGGGTTGCTCTCCGAGCGGCCCATCGCCGACTGGAAGTCCTACGTCCGTTGGCACCTGATCCGCGACGCCGCCCCCTGGCTCCACGCGGCCGCGGCGCAGGAGTCGTTCGCCTTCTACGGGACCACCCTCCGCGGCCAACCGGCGCAGGAACCCCGCTGGCAGCGCGCCGCCAAGCTGGTGGACGCGAACCTCGGCGAGGCCCTCGGCGCCGTGTTCGTCGAACGCCACTTCACGCCGGCCGCCCGCGCCCGCATGGCCGCACTCGTGACCGATCTCCGGGCCGTCTTCGCCGACCGCGTCCAGAAGCTGGACTGGATGAGCGACGCCACCAAGGTCAAGGCCCGCCAGAAGTTCGAGCGCTTCACCGAGAAGATCGGCCATCCCGCCGCCTTCCGCGACTACTCCGCGGTGGTCGTCCGCCGCGACAACCTCGTCGCCTCCCTCGGCAGCGCCTCCGCCTTCGAACACCGGCGCCGCACCGCACGCCTCGGCGGCCCCGTCGACCGCACCGAATGGGAGATGACTCCACAGACGGTGAACGCCTACTTCAACCCGCTGCAGAACGAGATCGTCTTCCCCGCCGGCATCCTCCAGCCGCCGTTCTTCGACGCCGAGATCGACGACGCCGTGAACTACGGGGCCATCGGCGTGGTGATCGGACACGAGATCACCCACGGCTACGACGACGAGGGCCGCAAGTTCGACGCCTCCGGCAACATCAACGACTGGTGGACGGACGCGGACGCGAAGGAGTTCGAGGGCCGCGCCCAGAAGCTGGTGGACCAGTACGGCTCCTACGAGCCGCTGCCCGGCAAGAAGGTCAACGGCCGACTGACACTGGGCGAGAACATCGCCGACCTCGGAGGCATCACCATCGCCTTCGACGCGCTCCAGCGCTCCCTCGCGCGGGATCCCTCAAAGCGCCGCGTCATCGACGGCCTCACACCGGAACAGCGGTTCTTCCTCTCGCTCGCCCAACTGTGGCGCGCCAACTACCGCGAGGCGGAACTCCAGCGCCGCCTGGTCATCGACCCGCATTCGCCGGCCATGTACCGCGGATTCGGACCGCATGTGAACCATCCCGCCTTCTACCAGGCGTTCGGCATCACGGAAGGTTCGCCCATGTGGCTCGCCCCGGAGAAGCGCGCCGTGATCTGGTGATCCATGGAGACGAGCAA
>CAIYXO010000580.1 GCA_903930165.1 uncultured Verrucomicrobiota bacterium
GGTCGGAGTAGGCGGTGCAGATCACCGTCTGGATCTCGGGATCCGCGCCCCAGAGTTCCATCACCGTCCTGAGGCCGTCCCAGCCGGGCGGCATGCGCATGTCGACGAAGGCCATCGCGAAGGGGCGGCCGGCCGCCCTGGCCGCGGCGACGGCCGCGAGGGCTTCCTGCCCCTGGCTGGCGAAGGAGACCTCGAAGGGCTGGGACTTCTCCGGACTCGGCGTCGCCCCAAACAGGGCTGCCGCCTCCGCGTCCACGTCGTGGACGGCACCCTCTTCCGGCAGGAGGATCTTGGCGAAGTCTTGGTGGATGGCCTCGTTGTCGTCGACGACGAGGATCCGCCGGTTGGCTGCGGTCGGTCCCTGGGAGGTGTTCATGCGGTCGCGCCTGCTGGGAGTTCGAGAGTGAAGGTGGCGCCGAGACCGGGCCCGTCGCTGTGGACATGGATGTCACCGTCCATCTCGCGCGCGGCGAGGATGCTGGCGTGGAGGCCGAATCCATGTCCGTCGTGCTTGGTGGTGAAGCCATGCCGGAAGAGGCGGTCCAGGTTCTCGGGCGGGATGCCCACCCCGTTGTCCGACACCGCGATGGCGACCTTGCCGTCGGAGACGTCCGCGAGTCGTACGCGGATCCGCCGTTCCGGGCTCCTGAACTCGGTGACCGCCTGCTTCGCGTTGCGCAGGAGGTTCACCAGGATCTGGAGCACCTTGTGTCGGTCGGCATTGACCTGCCTCGTCGCAAGGTATTCGCGCTCCACGAGGATCCCGTGGCGTTCGAGGCTGTCGCCCGCCAGCTGCAGGGCGTCCTCGACCAGCCCCTGCGGCTTCAGGATCTCCATCACGCCGTGGAGCCGCGCATGGCTCTGCTGCGTGGAGACCACCTGCTTGAGATGCTCCGCGTGGCGCATGAGCTGGTCCATCTCGCCCAGCAACGCCCCCCGTTCGTCCTCAAGGTGGGTGGTGAGCTTCAGAAGGAAGGCGGGCAGCGCACGTCCACGGGGATCCTCGGCGAGGAAGGCCGTCAGGTTTCCGCGGTTGGAATCGATGAGGTCGACGGCGTTCCTGAGGTGTCCGAGCCGGGACCGGGTCAGGCGGTCCCGGACCTCCGTGGCCGACACGTTCATGCTGTTCAGCACGTTCCCGACGTTGTGGAGAACCCCGGTGGCGATCTCGGCCATGCCGGCTATCCGGGACTTTTCCATGAGCTCGCGGTGCAGCCGCTCCACCTCGGCCTCGTGGGCCTTCCGGTCGGTGATGTCCTCCACGGCACCCTCGTACCAGAGGACTCCGCCGTCCGCGTCCCGCACCACCCGCGCCCGCTCGACGATCCAGATCGTCGTGCCGTCCCGACGCCGGATCTCCGACTCGAAACCCTGGATCCTCCCCGACTTCCCGATCTCGTGGCAGAACTCCTCCCGGCGTCCAGGCTGGACATAGAGGGACAGGCGGATGTCCGCGATCGAGCCCTGCATCTCCTGGACCGAGTCGTATCCGTACATCCGTGCCAGTGCCGGGTTGGCGGCAAGATACCGGCCGTCGGGCGTCGACTGGAAGATCCCTTCGCCCGCGTTCTCGAAGATGCTGCGGTACTGCTCCTCCGCCTTGCGCAGCGCCTCCTCGACACGCCGACGTTCCGTCACCTCCGCGAGCAGCGCCTCGTTGGACTCCCGGAGCTGGTTCGCCTGCCGGGTGAGGGGACCGCTGATGCTGTGCGTGATGAACCAGACGAACGAGACCGCGGCCGTGAGGGCGAGGGCGGTCAGTATCAGGCTGCGGGCACGCCGGATCTTGAAGTGGTCGATGCGTCGGGCGAGGAGGCGGTCCATTTCCTCCGCCGCCACGGCCCACATCTCGAAGCTGGTCGACCTGAGCCGGGCTCCCTTCTGCTGGAGGTCCCCGGAGGAC
>CAIYXO010000581.1 GCA_903930165.1 uncultured Verrucomicrobiota bacterium
GAGGCGTGCCCGTGCGGACGTAGGCCTCGACCGCGTGGATGTGGGCGAGGTGCTGGCCCTTGTTGTCGCAGGAACCTCGGGCGTAGACGTTGCCATCCTCGATGCGGGGTTCGAAGGGCGGCGTCTTCCAGAGCTCGAACGGTTCCGGCGGCTGGACGTCGTAGTGGCCGTAGACCAGGAAGGTCGGCTTCGACGGGTCGTGGGGGAGCGTGCGCGCCACCACGATCGGATGGCCCGCGGTCTCATGGAGCGTCGTCTCGAGACCCAATCCCCGGAGGCGGGACGCCACCCAACCGGCCGCGGCGCGGAGGTCGGGGGCGTGCTTCTCCTGGGCGCTGACGCTGGGAAACCGGAGGTAGGCGCACAACTCGTCGACATGGCGGGACGCGTTGGCGGCGAGATGTTCGAGGACGGCACTCATGGTGTCGGGAAATCGGAGGATGGGACTCAGTTCTTCGGACGTCCCAGGGAACGCAGGAGGTCGCCCACGGGATTGGCCGGGGCATTCGTGGACTTGACCGGGGAATTGGTTGCGGCCGCGGCATTGTTTCCGCCGAAGGCGTTGCCCAAGGCGCCGAGGACGCCGCCGACCTTGTTCCCGACGTTTCCGCCGAGGCCTCCGACCGCGCGGCCGAGGGTCTTGGCGCTCATGGCCGCCACGGCGGTGTAGTTGATGTCCGGCTGGATCGTGCCGAGGGTGCCCTTGAGGGTCAGGAACCGCGGAAGCGGCGCATAGGGGGTGCCGGCAGGAACGGACGCGTCGAGCAGGACCGCCTTCTCGGCGAGCGAGCGCTGGAGGGCGATGTCGACGGGGATGTCCAAGGTCGAGTTGTCGAGCACCGGGGCGAAGCGGAGTCCTCCCGAGGCGTCCGCCAGGAATGCGGCGCTTTGGATCCGGGCCGTCTTGATCCGCACGCCGCCGTTGCCGAGATCGGCCGCCACGACGACCGAGTCCAGCGGGCGCGCATGCAACTCGTCGGCCCACGGGTCGGACCCGGTCGTGGCCCGACCCAGGGCGCGGCCGAGCATGTCCCCGAGCTTGCCCGTCGGATTCTTGATCAGGGCCGGGATCGCGGTGACCACGTTGATCACCGACTTCAGGAGCGGGCTCGTGACGTTGTCGAGGCTCAGGTTGAGGTTGGTGGCGGAGAACGAAACGGCTCCGGACAGGTTCTTGGCGAGCGAGGCGCCGGTCACGCCGGCACCCTTCACGTTCGCCTCGGCCAGCACGGTTCCGCCCACCATCCCGCGGCGGGCGGGTTGCAACGTGTTCAGGATGGGCCCGAGGGGAATGGGCTCCGCCTTGAATCCGACGTCGTAGCGGTAGCCCGGCACGGTCAGGTCGGCCAAGGCCTTCGCCGTGACGGGGGATCCGTTGAGCTGCAGCTGGAACGGATCGAGCGAGACCGTTCCGTCCTTGATCGCCAGGCCGGTCTTCCAGCCCGTGACGTCGATCTCACCCAACACCACGCGACGGATGTCGAGGTCGACGTCGAAGCGCTTGAAGGGGAGGACGACCGCGGCGGGCTCGGTCGGCGGTGTCGCGGGAGCCTTCGCCGCCGTGTCGGCGGCCGCCTTGGCGGGCGGCGCGCCCGTCGATCCGCCAACGGCGAGGATGTTGTAGAGGGGAGTCAGGTCGAGACCGTCGCTGCGGATGGTGAGGCGGCTCGGAGCCGCGTTGCTCGGGGAGAGGTCGATGCTGCCGGCGAGTGTGAGCTGGTTGAGCGCGTTGGTTGTCTTTCCGAGATCGAGACGCACCGACTTGAGCTCGATGACACCGCCCTTTCGGCCGCCTTCGAGACCCAGTCCCAACTGGAGAGGCTCCGCGGGAAACCGGCCGTCGGCACCTTCCACGACCAGCTTGCCCATCCGGATCTCGGAGGTGATTTCCGCGTCGAACCCGGGGGCCAGAAGGAGCTTGCCGCTGCCGTCCAAGGCCACGGAGCGCAGGCGACCCGGCTTCAGGCCGGGAGCCAGAAACGGAGCGAGGGCGCCTTCGTTCAGGTTGACGATCTTGAAATCGATCTCCCCGCCGCCGCGGATCAGGTCGACGCGCCCGGCGACGTCCAAGGTGCCGCCGGCGGCGAAACCGCTCTGGGCGGTCAATCCCATCCGTTGGATCGACATGGAACCGCCCGAGGCGTCGACGGCGATCCCGACCGTGGCCCGGTAGTCGCGGAACTCCATGCCGGCGAGGCCGCCGGTGAAATTCTCGATGGTGACGTCCGTCGTGACATTGGTCGTGCCGTCCTTCAGGGAGAAGGCGCCGGAGGCCTTCAGGGAACCGGCGGAAACGGCCAGGCCCTCCACCGGCAGGATTCCGGCGGCCCGGGCGAGGTCGAGTTCAAGGCTGAACTGGGCCCCGCTCGAAGCCTGTACCAGGCTGTGGTTCATCGTGCCGTTCAGGGAAAGCAGCCCGACACCACCCTGGGACACGTCCAGGCGCATCTTGGAGATGCCGAGGTCCGCGAACTCCAGCATCACAGCCTCCGCCCCAAAGACGGCGCCCACGCCGCGGACCTGCCGATCGCCGACCTTGGCCGACGCGTCCTCCACCTTGGCCTCAAGACTCGCCTTGAGGTCGCGACCGTCGCGGTCCGAACGCAGGCCGAGTGTCGCGGAGACCTTCGCCGAAGGGGCCGAGGGTCCCACCAGTGCCGCCCAGTCGGACACCTGCAGGCCGTCCAGCTTCAGGCCGAACGTGGAGTCGCGGAATCCCTTGCTGACGCGATCCCACGAGAGGTTCATCGGACGGTCGAGGGATCCCACGACCAGGTTCCGTCCGGACTGCACGCCGGCGATCTCCAGGAGGTCGAGCACGGCGGTCTTTTCCGCGAGGTTCATGCCGCCCTTGTACTCGACGGTGACCCGGAGGTTGGGGGTTGTGCCGTTGGTGGTGCCGAGGGTCAGGTCGGCGACCGTCAACTTCCCCTGCGAGGTCACGAGGTTGCCGCCGAGCCCCAGGTCGACCCGACCTTCCGCGGAGACCATCGTCTTACCGAGGTCGTACGGAAGCGTCGGCGCGGCGAGGCGCACCAACCGACGATCGATGCCGCCGATCGAATAGCTGATGCGGGCCTCCTTCTTGGCGAAGTCGACCGGACCGCCGAGGCGGATGTCGGCGAAGGATTGTCCGGCCTGCTGGAAGCCGAGCCGCAGCTGTTTCACCTCGGTGGCGGTGACATCGACGTCCAGCTGGGCCCGAAGCCCGGCCAGTTCCTTCAGGGCGCCGCTGGCCGTGGCCAACTGGGAGACCAGCGAACCGTTCACGAGCGTCGGCTTGAGCTTGTCGTCGAGTTGGAGGGTGAAGTTGCCGTCGATTCCTCCGGTGAACTCGGATCGGTCGGGCAGCTTCGAGGCGACCTTGGAGGTGATGGTCAACTTGCCGGGCGCCCCGGAAACCAACCGGTCCAGCGTGATGCCGAGTCCGGTGATCTCGGCGCTCTGGGTGCCGTTGGTCTGGGCGATGTTCGCGCGGAACGTGGCGTTGCGGACCTGGATGTTGCGGAGGTTCAGCCGGGGGGCGCTGGCGCCCTTCACCGGAGGACCGTCCGGGGAAGGCTTCCCGGAAGACTTGGGCAGGTTCATCGAGCCGTCGGCCTTTCCGACCAGCGTGACCACCGGGTTCTCGACGGTGACCTCCGAGACGTCGATGTCGCCGCCGATGATGGAGAGCAGGCTGTAGCGGGCGCGGATCAGGTCGACCTTCGCCAAGGACTCCTGCCCGGGCGCGGTCACGGTGAGATTGCGGATCTCCACCGAGGAGAACGGGCTCAGCGAGATGTCTCCGGCCTCGACCACGACACCGGCGGCGGAGGAAACCTGCGGGAGCACGACCGAGCGGAGGAAGAATCCGCTGGTGAGGAGGAAGTAGAGGACCACGAACGATCCGAGGACGACCCCGGTGATCAGGGGCCAGCGTTTACGGCGCGGAGCGAGAAGTTCAGCCATGTTGGAGGATTCCCGGCCGTCCCCCGCCCCCACCCTGCATCGTGCACGGGAAAGTCGGCCGGAGCCGGCCCAGCGGCGGGGAAGCTAGGGTGTCTCCCCGAGGTCGCAAGGCCGGGTTTGGACGAGGGATGCCCTTCTTCGAATCGTAACTGGGAAATCATTGGTGGAGACCCGGGACTTGGCCTCCAAATCGCGGCCGTGAAACAGCGAGCCTTCACCCTGATCGAACTGCTGGTGGTCATCGCGATCATCGCGATCCTTGCCGGGATGCTGCTTCCGGCGCTCTCGCGTGCCCGTTCGCGGGCTTCGCAGACGGCCTGTCTCTCCAATCTGCACCAGATCGGGATCGCCACGGCACTCTACCTGGGCGATTCCGCGGACCGCATGCCGTTCGTGCCGGATTCGGACCTCCAGACGACACCGCCCGTCGACGCCGCCGGCAAACGCTACGTCTCGATGGGCTCCTTCATGCCCCTCCTGGATCCCCATGGATCCATCGAGAAGGTGTGGTTGAGTCCGCCGGTCCCGGTGATCCGCTCGAACGAATGGCTGCGGCATTTCCTGAGCCCATGGCGTTCGGAAGGGGTGGACTACCCCCAACGGGGCTGGGCGAACTACATCTCGGACAAGCTGGCGGAAACCAACACCGCAGCCGCCCGGTATACCCGGGGTCGGACGCCGGAAAGCGTCGTCCAGCTGCGGGGCAGCAGTCCCTCCGACGAGGAATGGCTGATGAGCCCGTTCTTCGAGCGGTCCTGGTGGAACGGCTACCGCGACGCCTGGTCCGTCGGCGGAAGCCAGCCGCCGTCGACCGGCTGGTCCGCGCACCGGGCCGGCAGGAACCAGCTCTACTTCGACCAGCATGCGGCCTGGGTGAAGCGCGACATCGCCCGTTGAGAAGTCCTCCGGCGAGGTTCGCAACCCGACCGGAAAAAGGTCGGGGCGGACCTTTCGGTCCGCCCCGGAGCGGATGCGGGATCACTTCCCGAAAAACGACGTCACTTCAGGACCGCCTGGTGGAACTCGAACCAGTCGTCGAGGTTGTTGATGTTGATCGCGTCCGGAAGGACCGAGCCGTCGTCGGGCAATCCGTTGGCGGCGAGGACCGACTGCCGGACGGCGTCGGTGTGGATGTAGCCGGAGATGGCGACGTTGAGCTTGTGGATGTTGGCCTTGGTCAGGTTCGCGCCGGGCTGCACCCGGATCCACGCCTCGAACTGCGGATAGGTCGGGCGCTTCCCGGTGATGAAGGCGCGGACCGCGTCGGCATCGAGGCCCAGCGCGTTCACACCATGGAGTCGTAGCCGGCGCCGATGCCGGGGTAACCCGGGGCCAGCAGGCCTCGGGCTTCGAGGGAGGCCTTCAGCCAGAGTCGGGGAAGATGCAGGACGCCGAGCGGGCCGGCGACGCCGGAACTGATCAGGGGGACGATGGAGTTGCTCATGGGATGGTAGTCGGAGACCGGGTCACGCTAGGAACCGTCGTCGGTCCGGGTCAAACCCGTTCTCCGGGTGAACTCCGTCTGCGGAGGACCCAGGGGCCGACGGTGATGAGCACGACTCCGAGGACGATCACACCCATCGAGACCGCCATCCGGCCTGAGATCGACTCGCCGAGCAGGGCCCAGCCGAGGAAGACCGCGACGACCGGGTTGACGAAGGCGTAGGTGGAGACCGCGGCCGGGCTGGCATGGCGGAGCATGTAGTTGAAGGCGTTGAAAGCGACGAAGCTGCCCATCAGGACGAGGTAGCCCCATGCCGCCCAGGA
>CAIYXO010000582.1 GCA_903930165.1 uncultured Verrucomicrobiota bacterium
CCACCGCGAAGCCGACGAGCTGGAAGGTGTAGAACGAGATGCCGGCCGGAATGACCAGCCCGGAGAAGGCGACCCCGTGGACGCCGAGCATGCCGTCGAGCACGAAGCCCGAGTACTTGTACCAGAACAGCGGTGCCAACTGGACCGGGACGACCAGCGCGAGCAGCCAGCGGCCGTGGGCGGCGGGACGGGAGAGCCCCCAGCGGACGAAGGCGTAGGTCGCCGCGGCGACGCCGAGGTGGATGACGAAGCTCAGCCAGCTGACCATGCCGAGCAGGACCAGGCCGAGCACGAGGAGGAAGGCGCGATCGTAGCCGCCGTCACGGACGACGGCGGAGGACCGGAACAGCCTTCGGAAGCCGAGGGCCAGCAACAGGCTGGCGATCAGCACCTCCCAGAAGCGCGGGTCGGCGAAGTTCATGTGGCGGATGGAGAACGGCCGGCCGACTCCGTTGGAAAACCCCGGGCCCGTCAAGCCCCGGCCGCCCGCGAGGCCATGCTGCCGAGAGCGCCATGGGAGAGGCCAGAGACTCGTGACCTCGTCTCCTACGGTGCAGGAGTGGGAGACGACGTGAGGAGTCTCAGCCCAGCCGTCGAGCGCGGTGGACCGGGATGGTTTGTGGGGAGGGGTCAGGGACACGTGACCTCGTCTCCTACGACGTGCAGTGATCCCAACAATCCTGAATCGGGAATCGAGAGTCTCGAATCACCCCCCTCGTCTCCGGATTGTCGCTTTTCCAGAGGCGGCCCGGCGAAGGAGGATCGGGGATGTCTTCATGGATCTCGCTTCGCCGGCTTTCCGCGTTGCTCGCGTTCGCCGTGTCGGGTTGGGCCGCCGTCACCGAGGTGCCAAGTCTGCCGGGAGCCCGTTCCGACGGCTCCATCCTGCTTCCCAACCAGTGGTCCCTCCGACCGGCTGGAACCCAGGTGCCCGTCGGCGACTTCCCCGTGAACCTGATCGTCCATCCGTCAGGAAAGCATGCCGTGGTGCTCCACTCCGGACACGGACGCCATGAGGTCGTCTCGCTCGCCCTGCCCTCCGGTCGGATCGTCGAGCGGGTGGCCCTGGAGGAGACCTTCTACGGCCTCGCGTTCTCCGCGGACGGTAACCGCGTGTTCGCCAGCGGCGCCGGCAGCGAGACCGTCCATTCGTTCGCCTTCTCCGACGGCCAGTTCTCCGACCGGCGCGCGCTGAAGGTGCGTCCTTCGGCGGAGCGGGGTGTCGTGGCCGGGCTTGCCGCCGGTTCCGGTGGACGTTGGCTGTACGCCGCGGAGCTGTTCGGGATGTCGGTCACGGCGATCGACCTCGAGACGGGACGTCCCGGCTGGAGCCTGCCGCTGGCCCCGGGCTCGGTGGCGACCGACCTCGCCAAGACCCAGGTTTCCCCGGACGCGGACCTCGCCGCGATCGAGAAGCGCTTCGCCGCGGACCAGGAACAGATCGCTCCCGACGCCCCCTGGCCCTATGCGGTGCTGGCGGACGAGGAACACGGACGTCTCTTCGTGAGCCTTTGGGGCCGGGCCGAGGTGGCCGTGATCGACCTCGCATCCCGGACCGTCCGGGCGCGTTGGGCCACCGGAGAGCATCCGAACGAGATGCTGCTCGGCTCCGGCGGCCGCGTGCTGTACGTGGCCAACGCCAACCGGAACACCGTCTCGGTGCTCGACACGGAGACCGGCCGGACACTGGAGACGCTTTCGGCGGCCCTGCATCCCGAGGACGAACCCGGCGCCACGCCGAACTCCCTCGCCCTGTCGCCCGACGGCGAGTTCCTCTACGTGGCCAACGCCGGCAACAACTGCGTGGCCGTGTTCGAGACCGAGAAGCCCGGGAAGTCCCGGCCGATGGGCTTCATCCCGGCCGGCTGGTACCCGACCTCGGTCCGGACCACGCCCGACGGCGGACGCCTGCTGGTGGCCAACGGCAAGGGCGCGGTGCCCAAGGCGAACCGCCACGGACCTCAGCCCGGCCGCGAGGTCCAGGGAACCCTGCGGGAGTACATCGGTGCCCTGCATCCCGGGACTGTTGGCCTGGTCGACCTGCCGGCGGATTCCGCGAAGCGCGACGCCCGTTTCCGCCAGTGGACCGAGGCCGTCATGAAGTGCAGTCCGGCGGCGCCGCGCCCCGAGGTTTCGTCGCGTCGCGGATGGCGGAATCCCGTGCCCGAGCGGGTCGGCGGATCCAGCCCGATCCGGCACGTGATCTACATCGTGAAGGAGAACCGGACCTACGACCAGGAGATC
>CAIYXO010000583.1 GCA_903930165.1 uncultured Verrucomicrobiota bacterium
CTGGGCACCAAGGTCGCCCTCGCGGCCTGCATCGGTGGAATCGTCTTCCTGGGCGTCGCCCCCAACAGCCTCCTCAAGATGGCCGACCAGGCGGTCCAGGCGAAGTCCGCCACCGCCCAGCACGCCGCCGCGGCGCACTGAGCGGACGTCTCCCTCCGCAGACGGGGCAGGTCATCCACAGATGACGCCGATGACCACGGATCCCTAAGCGGACGAACCCCGGGTGAGAGAAGGCAGGCCATCTGCGAAACACCCGGACGCGTGGGGGAAATGGAAATCCCCAGTCGAAACCGGCAGCACGGTTCGCAGGCGACCCGGCATCTTCAGCAACCCCGATCCCTTTCGGTGGCGTGCCTGGTAGAGGCCTCCGCGGGACCGAAACATCTGCGTCGTCTGCGTCATCTGTGGATGACTTCGTGTATGGCATCGAAGCCGGTCCGCCCGGAAACGGAGTGGGAAGTCATCCGCAGATGACACCGATGACCACAGATCCCTGAGCGGACGAATCCCGGGCGAGAGAAGGCAGGCCATCTGCGAAACACCCGGACGCGTGGAGGGAATGGAAATCTCCAGCCGAAACCGGCAACACGGTTCGGTGGCAGAAGGCCTTGGGTTTCCGCTCGGGTCCCAGGCGACCCGGCATCTTGGAGCGACCCTGATCCCTTTCGGCGTCGGGCCTGACAGGGGCCTCCGCGGAACCGAAACATCTGCGTCGATCTGCGACATCTGTGGATGAATCCCCAGGAGGATCCCCCGCATCGCCGGATGCCGTCAGTGTGCGCCGCGATACCGGAGTTCCCCGGCCTCCACGCGGACGTCCATCCGGTTTTGCCGCGGCGGCAGGGGGCAGGTGGCGAAGGACGTGAAGGCGCACGGCGGATTGTAGGCGCGGTTGAAGTCCAGCACCACCCGGCCGTCGCGTCCGGGCTTCTGCGCATGCAGGAAGCGTCCGGCCGGATAGGTCTCCTTGCCGCTCGTCGTATCCTTGAAGAGCAGGAACAGGTCGTCCTCCTCGGTGTCCAAGGCCACGTCCAGGCGGTACTCCCGGCCGTCCTTCATGAACACCACGGTTCCCGCCGCGGGCATCTCCTCGATGTCGCCAAGGACGTTCACCACCGGCAGCAGCGTCCCCGGCTTCGCCGGTATCAGCTTTCCCTCCAGCACCCAGTCGGGGCGTTCGGGGAAGTATTCGAGGCCTTGGAACTGGACCCGGGTGGGCGCCTGGGGATCGCGGACGCGAAGGCCCACCCGGTCACCGCGGACGATCACGGTGACGGAGAGGTCGCCGATGCGCAGGATCTCCGGCTTCGCGCCCTTGGCGTCGGTGCGGAGCGGTCGCGTCGGAACCGCCTTGCCGTCCACCGTGGCGGCGACGCCGTCGGCCGGTACGAAGCGGACCTTCCGGCCTTCGCGGATCCAGGTCCCGACGAAGTCCGGGACGCGGCCCGCCGGGAAGACATGCGTCTGGGTAGGGTCGGAACCGCAGGTCGAACGCCCCTCGGGAAGCCAGTGCAGTCCGACGAGAGAGGCCCAGCCGTTGGTGCCGGCGATGGAACGTGTCCGACGGGCCTGCCATTCCGTCAGCGTCTTGGCCGGCGCCTGGGCCGGGCCGGTGTGGCATCCCGACAGGAACAGGCCGCCCAAGGCGACACCCACGGCCCACAGCATGGCGTGGATGTTCCTGCGGCGGGCCTGTGGGTGGGTGGGGGATGCCAGTTGCGATGCGCTCATGGTCGGAATCTCAGGTCGGACCCCGTTCCCGCCGATGTGTCCGGGGGGATGCGGTCGTGCCGATTCGGGCTACCGATAGCCCAGGTCCTTTGAAGCCGGAATTCCAATCCAGCAACGTCCCGCCGCTCCGGTTGCGCCTCGTGGAGGCCATCCGCGCGTTCCTGCTGTGGTCGGACGACTTCCTTCCGGTCGACCTGCTCAACGATCCAGAGGCGACCCGCCATGCGCGGCTCATCGTCCGTTTCGGTTTCCTCGGGGCCGCCTCGGGCTTCGCGTTCACCCTGTTCTACGCGCTCATCGGGCACCTGTGGGGCGCGGGTGTCGTCGCGGTGTCCAGCCTCGGTTTCCTCGCGGCCCCATTCGTCCTTCGCACGGGCGTGCCCTACCTCCGGGTCGGCAACCTCCTGACCGGTACCATGTGGTTCGGGTTCACGGTGCTCTGTTTCCTCGAAGGCGGGCACGACGGCCATGCGATCGCCTGGCTGGTGACCGTCCCGCTGTGCGCGTTGCTCCTGGTGTGTTCCCGTGCCGCCTGGGGCTGGGCCTTGGCGAGCCTCGCCTCGGCCGCGGTGGTGATCGTCCTCGACTTCGCCGGCATACACCTTCCGCCGACCTATGCGGAGCGCTGGGAACCGGTCGTCTCCGCCGCCGGCTACCTGACCCTGATCGTCTTCCTGTTCCTGCTCGGGGTCATCTTCGAGAACGGCCGTCTCAAGGCGCAGCGGAAGATGCAGGAAGCGCTCCTGCGCCTGGAGTCCTCCAACGCCCAGCTGCAGCAGCTCAACGAGGAGAAGACCGAGTTCCTCGGGATCGCCGCCCACGACCTCAAGAACCCGCTCACCGCCATCATCGGCAATGCCGAGCTGCTGGCCATGACCCAGGATGCCGCGGACATCCCCCAGACCTGCGAGGGGATCATCAAGGCGAGTTCCCGGATGCGGAACCTCATCACCGACCTGCTCGACGCCAACGCGATCGAGGAGGGCCGCCACACTTCCCGGATCGGGCGCTGCGACCTGAACGCCCTGGTCGGGGAGAGCCTGGGACACAACCGCGACACGGCCCTGCGCAAGGACATCCGGCTGAACCTCGAGCCCGCCGCCCCGGTGTTCGTCGAGGCCGACCCCGGGGCGTTGACGCAGATCCTCGACAACCTCGTCTCGAACGCCGTGAAGTACTCGCCTCCCTCGTCCGAGGTGTGGATCCGGATCGCGTCGACGGAGGGTCGGGGCGCCGTGTCCGTGGTCGACCGCGGACCCGGCCTGACGCCGGAGGACCAGAAGAAGCTGTTCCGGAAGTACACGCGCCTGAGCGCCAAGCCGACCGCCGGGGAGAGTTCCACGGGCTTGGGCCTCTCGATCGTGAAGCGTCTCGCCGAGGCGATGAAGGAACGGTCGAGTGCCGGAGCACTCCCGGCGAAGGCGCGACCTTCACGGTCCGTCTCCCGCTCTCTCACGGCCCCGGGTAGGCTTTCCTGCGGACGTCCAGGCAACGGTCGTTCCCAACTCCGGCGTCGAATTCC
>CAIYXO010000584.1 GCA_903930165.1 uncultured Verrucomicrobiota bacterium
AGGCCGTCGTTGTCGTCATCCAGGTCGTCCCGGTCGGAGACACCGTCACGGTCGAAGTCGGCGAGGACCTCCACGGCCAGCGTCCGCACCGTTTCCAACCCGATGTCGTCGGTCGCCGTCACGGTCAGCGTCCGGCTGCCCGGGATCGCGATACGCAGACGCAGGACGCCGGAGATGGATCCGGTCGGCGAGGCGATGGGAAGGGACGCGCCGAAGGCAGGTTCCCATCCGAGGACATCGAACCCGCTGCCGGTCACGCGAACGACGGTCAGGTCGGCGTCGGCATCGGTGATGGTGAACGGAACGCCAGCGGCGATGCCCTCCACGAGTTCCAATGCGTTCGTGCGGTCGATGACCGGGGCGACGTTCGGGAGGACAACCTGGCCGAAGACGATGTCGTCTATGGCGATGTCGTCGTTGTGGTCGCCGAGGTTGCGCGCGTCGATCCGGACCCGGAGCAACCGGTCCTCCAGGCGCGTCCGGAAGAGCATCGTGGTGCTCGCGAGCCGTGAGATCGGGACGTTGGTCCGGACGAAAAGGGATTGTCCCGAGGATCCGAGCACCTCGACGCGTTGGACGACCGGGTCGTTGGTCGAGTTGGCCGCGAAGGCGGCGAGGCGGAACGACCGGAGGGACACCGCGAATCCCGGGTCGGCCCGCAGGGTCACCTGCAACACCGCCGTCGTCTCACGGTTCTCGAACAGCACGTTGCGCAGGTCGCCGTAGCCCTCGCGCCACAGCGACGGCTGGGATTCCCCATATTCCACGAAGACGTTCGGCGTGAACGGCGCCCCGCCCTCGTAGAGGAACCCACCCATCACCGCCTCGGTCACGCGGTCGCCGTAGTCGGCATTCACCGTCTGCAAGTCGGCGATGCCGGCGATGTCGAAGGTGAGGCGGGTCGTTCCTTCGGGGTTCTCCGGCACCGTCGGCTCCGGATCGATCCCGTCAGGCAAACCGTCTCCGTCGGTGTCCGATCGGTCGACCCGGGTCCCGGCCGCGATCTCCGACACGGTATCGAGTCCGTCGAAGTCCGCATCGTCTCCCCGGTCGTCGGCGCGCTCCGGGTCCGTGCCCGAGACCAGCTCCCGGGCATCGTCGAAGGAATCGGCGTCCTCGTCCTTCCCGGCGAAATCGGCCCGCCGCAAGGCGAAGCCCGCCACGGAGTCCACGCGCAACCCGGTCTGACCCCCGTTGTTCACGACGTCGAAGGCCACGCGGTTGGTGCCGCTGCGGAATCCCGCAGCCAGCCGGAACTCGCGGAAGACTGTGAATCCGGCCACCGGCGACCCGGTCTCCTCCACGTCGTTGACCCGGATCCGCGGACCACCGTCGTCCACGGCCCAACGCCCCGTGATCCGGGCCGTCTCGCCGACGACCTCTTCGCCGAGGACCCATCCGGCCTCGTAGCGGTACAGGCCGGCGGGACTCCCTGCGGTGTCCGCACGGGGAGCGATCCACCGGGACTCCGCGGTGTTGGCCAGCCACGGTCCGGACACGATCGGGAAGATGCGTCCGTCATGGGCCACCGCCCCGGAGGAGCCAGGATCCGGATTGATCACGAGACGGTAGTGCGGGTCGGCCACGCCGTCGGACACCGGGAGGCCCGCGTCGTCGACGCCGGTGTCGAACAGGCGCCCGTCCAAGGCAATCCAGGAAGGCGAGCGCAACGCGGTCTCGATCCCGGCTTCCGCCGAATCGAATTCGCCGTCGTTCGCGATGAACCGGGCCGACACGGCCCCGAACAGCGTCCGGCGGGCCACCATCAGGAGCCGGCCTTCACGATCGGACACCGTCGTCCCGACCGCGATGATCTCCGCGCCCGCGGTGACGCCGTCGGCGGTCTGGAAGAGCCGCGCGCCCGAGGGCAGCGCGGCAACGCGGAACGACACCGGATCCTCGTCCGGATCGGTCGCCTGGAGCCGCACGCGGGCCCGGTCGGCCGCAATGGACTCCACCTCCGCGGCCAGCGACGGCGCGCGGTTCACCTTCCGCCAGGCGACGGAAAGGATGTTCGTCGCGGTCCTTCCCGCGCTGTCCGTGGCGACGGCGGTCAGGTCCACCGAGCCGAGGGCCGGCGCGCCGTTCGGGATGACGAGGGAAAGCCGATTGGAGGCACCGGAGGAAAACGTGCGGTCGAGCGACAGCGGGGCCGGGGCCGCCAGGTGGAGATTCGTCACGGCGACGTCGTCGATGGCCGAGACGGCGACGGCGAAGGCGATGCCACGGGTCACCGGTTGGACCACCGGATCGACCAGGGTCAACGCGACGGCCGGCGGCTCGTCGGGCACGGTCTCGAAGGTGCGTACGGAAACCGGCGAGTCGTTGCCGAACCGGTCGGTGGCGATGGCGCGGACGGTCACGGAACCGGACGGCGGCAAGGTGAGGCGCTGACGGAACGGCGCCTCGCGGTCCTCGCCGAGCGGGATGAAGTCGTCGCCGGAGTTGAACCGAACCCGCGCACCGGGCTCGATCCCGGCGAGCAGGACCTCGACCTCGACCGTGCTGCCGGCGACAGGCCGCAGGCCGTCGGCGATGCGCAGCGTGGCGACCTCGGGTCCAAGGGTGTCGAGGGTGTCGAAGGCCGAGACGAACGGCTGGCCGACGGCGGAGTTGCCGGCGAGGTCGACGACGTTGGAGAGGACGAACCGATAGCGGGCGTTCACCTCGAGCGCGGCCCGCGGTGTGAAGTTCACGACGAGTCCGCCCAGCGTGACGGCCGTGGTGCCCTCCACGAGGCCGGACGGACCTTCGACCCGGAGCACAAGGCCATCGGCGATCGGCTCGTTGAAGGACGCACGGAACACCGAGCGGGGATCGATCTGGTTCGTCCCGTTCTCCGGGAACAACGACACCAGCAGCGGCGGATCGGCGTCCACGGTGCGGAACTCCGAGGTGAAGAGGGCCGCGAGCGTGCGTCCGACGAGGTCCTTCACCGCGGTCTTGGCCGGGAAGGCGAGGACGGCCCCGCGGTCCGATTCCAGGACGACCACGCGGTAGCTCTGGAGGCTGCGGAAAGGCCGGGCCGGGGTCAGGCGGATGCGGCGTGCGACGCCGTCCACGGCGACCAGCTCGACCGCCGCGGGAACCTCGTTGCCGGTGGCCGAGCGCAGGAAGACGCCGCCGCCGCCGATCGTCGACGGGTCGAGGGCCTCGCTGAAGTCGAGTTCCACCACGCTGTCCACGCGGACCGCGGTGGCGCCGTCGGCCGGGCGGACAGCGACGACCGCCGGCAGGGCCTCGTCGAGGACCACCGTGCCGAGGTCGAGTTCCTGGCCGTTCGTCGAGAGCGTGCCGACCGCATGCTGGAGTCCGGAGACCGCCTGGACGATCGCCTCGAGCCGGATGTCGCCGAGGGGGATCCCGTCGAAGCGGAACAGTCCGTTCGTGTCGGTCGAGCGGGCGGTGCGGCCGAGCGACTCGCCGAGCGCCCGGAAC
>CAIYXO010000585.1 GCA_903930165.1 uncultured Verrucomicrobiota bacterium
CTCCACCGAAGCTTGCCTTCACCCCTTGGGCGCGCAGGATCGCCACCGCCTTCGCGTAGGGTTCGCCGACCACATTGAGGGTGGTGTTGGTGTCTCCCGGGGCGGCCTGGCCGGTACCGCCCCCCAGACCCATGCCCAGGCCCAAAGCCATCGCCGCCGCGGCGGCGGTTGCCGCTCTGCCGGCGGCGAGCATGAGTTTCCGCACGTCGAAACCTTCCTGTACTGGTTCGAACATACTTCAACGGTGTATCGCCGGCAGCTGCGGTGATGTTTCACCGCGGGGTGCTGAGCGGGTCGTTTCAGTAGGACTGCCGATGCCGTTCCTGCTCCAGCACCGCGTCGAGATCGGCGAGACGCTTCATCGACGATACGGCTCGAGCGGTCCGCATATTCCCCGCGAGCAGATCGGCGTGGCGGTGGGTGAAGGCCCAATAGCCCGCCGTGAACGGACAGGCGTCCGCACCGAGTCGCTTCTTCGGGTCGAACCGGCAGTTGCCGCAGTGGTCGCTCATCTTGTTGATGTAGGCGCCGCCGGAGGTGTACGGCTTGGTGGCCACCTTCCCGCCATCGGCGTGCTGGCTCATGCCGATGACGTTGGTCGGCATCACCCATCCGAAGCCGTCGACGAAGGCGGTGGAGAACCACTCGGACAGAGCGCGGGGGTCATATCCGCGTTGAAGGGCGTGACTGCCCAGGACCATCAGCCGCTGGATGTGATGAGCCCAGCCTCGGTCGCGGACCCCCGCCAGTGCCTGGCGCAGGCATTCGGCACTGACCGCGTCGGCGTCCAGTCCGGTCCACCAGTCCGGCAGTTCGGTGTGGGCGCCGAGCCGGTTGTTGTCGAGGTATTCCGGACCGAAATGCCAGTAGAGCTGCCACATGTATTCCCGCCAGCCGAGAATCTGGCGGATGAATCCCTCGACGGCAGCCAGCGGTGCCGAGCCGTTCCGGTAGGCTTGCTCCGCCGCGTGCACCGCATCCAGCGGATGCAGCACACCGAGATTCAGTGGTACCGACAGCAGGGAATGTGACATGGCCCAGTCCTCGCTGAGCATCGCGTCCTCGTAGCGGCCGAACGCACCCAGCCGGCGGTCGATGAAGTGCTGCAGGGCGCGCTGCGCCTCGGCGGGCGTCACCGCGAACAGCCGCGGCCCGTCCACACCGACGGTCGGAAGCCCCATCTCGTCGAGGTCTCGGCGAACCTGCGCATCGATCTCGTCCTCGTCGGGCCGGTACGGCGGCTCGACGTCCAACACCCGGCTCCCCTTGGGCGGCGGCTCCCGATTGTCGGTGTCGAAGTTCCACCGGCCGCCCACCGGCTGGTCGGCGTCCATCAGCACCTCGAAGCGGCGCCGCTGCTCGCGGTAGAAGTCCTCCATCCGGAACCTGGTGCGGGGCTTGCCGTCTTTCCCGATGGCCCACTGTTGAAACTCGGCCCGGGACAAAGCGAAGGTCGGCGTGGGCAGGATATCGGCGACCAGTCCGTCCTGGCGTAATCGGTGGACGAACTCTTCCGCGGCGTATGAGGTGGGTTCGTGCACCAGGACCGGGCGGCCGTAGCTGCGCAACGCCTCCCGGTAGGTCGCGGCGCGGATCAGGGTGGAGCGGTCACCTAGTTCCGCGTCGGCGTGACGCAGTGCGGAGACGACCAGGTGCAGTTTCTGGCGGTGAAACCGTCTCCGCCGCAGCGCCGAGTCCGCCTCGACCAGCAGCACCGGC
>CAIYXO010000586.1 GCA_903930165.1 uncultured Verrucomicrobiota bacterium
CAACGACCACCCAAGGAACGCGGTCAGGCACCCGCTGACAACGTTTGGCGTGGGCATGGAAGGAAGAGAACCCCAAGTTGTCGCAACCGGCAAGGGGCGGACTGCCGACGGACCGGCCTGGAATTGACGACTCTTTAGCGGATTCAGACCTTCCTTGCCGGAGAACAACGACTCCGGTGGGGAAGGCTCAAAGGCCCGGTCGATGGCTGCGGTGGTCCCGGCGGGCGACACTTCAGCGTCCAGAACCCGGTAGGGGATCCGGCGATTCAGGACCTCCCCATCGACCACCCCGGAAGGCTCCACGGCCTTGGGGAGCCCCGGTGGCGATCACCAACCAGGACCCATCCTTCAGGCGGACCGCGCCGGGGTCCGCCCCTGGAAACCGGACGGCTTCCTTCGAAGACTTCCAGGAAGCGCCGTCCTGGCTCTCCATCGGCCACGGGCCCGGGCCGGTCCCGAAGAACAGGAGGCGCCCCGCATCGGAAACCAGCCCTCCCAGCCAACGGTTTCGGGTCGAATCCAGCCGAAGGTCCGCCACCCGCTCGAACTTCAAACCATCGGGACTGAGTGCGTGGTATCCGCCACCGCCTCCGGGCGGAGGTCCGGAACCGGGCCCTTGGGGAAACCCTTCCACGGTGCCGTTGTCCGGCACCACGAGATGGAAGACGCCCTGATGCAAGGCCACCGCACAGTCGATCACGATCCGCCCTTCCACGGCGAAGCGCACGCCAGGCTCGTGGAGGTAGTCGACGCCGTTGGTGGAGACCGCGGAGTGGATCGCCGGTGGACTGCGCCGGAAATCCCTCGAGGTGTTGGAGGTGAAGTAGAGCCGGATCCGGCCGTCCGGCAACGGAACCAGCGTCGGATCGAAGGGCCGGGTCATGCCCGCGGGGAAATCGGCGATCTTGATCGTTTCCGGTGGACTCCAGTTCTTGCCTTCGTCGCCGGAGAACCGGACCGCCACGCGGTCGAAGCGACGCGGATCTTCCTTCGGGAAGTACTGGAATGCCGCGAGAAGCCTCCCGTCGGCCAACCTCGCCACCGAGGCCACCCCGGCGCTCTCGAAGGTCGCCAGCTTCTCGCGGACGCCCGCGTAATCGATCCGGTAGACCAGCACGTCGTTGTCCCATGGACCTGGACCGAGCTCACGCAGCGGCGACTCCCGGTGAGGCTCCTGCCCGCAAACCGAACCGGTCAGCAGCGAGAACAAGAGGGCAGCCGAAAGCAACCCGCTCCAGCCTCGAAAAGTTTGGGGATGGTTCATGTTCCAAGGAACCCCGGCCCGAGTCATCGGACCGAAAACCAAGGTTCCGAAAAACAACCTCCTTCCGACACCACTCACGAGTCAATCCACCGGACTGGGCGATCCACGCCCACCTGGGAATGCGATCGCATGGCCGGACCGAAAACGCACGCGGAGCCACGGAGCTCGCGGAGAGGTTTCAAAGGGAGGAAGTCCCGGCTTCAGCCGGTCTGAACCTCATGGATTCCATCCAGTGGCCAAGGCTCTAAGCCGAAGAGATGGGAAAGTCTGAACCGGCTGAAGCCGGGACTCCGCACCCCAGGATTAGATCGGGAATCCATAAGGGACATGTCCGCTGTCAAAAGGACCCATCTTGTTGACAAACAGTGGTTTCAGTGGATCCAAAAAAGAATCGGAGGCAACAAACTGAATCGGCTGTGGGTTGTCTTCGATCCACTGCGAAGGTGTGTCCCGTTCCCAAGCGCGAGAGGACTCGCGCACTCCACGACGCCGGCGCGAGGGGTTCGGGGATCTACCTCTGCGAACTCCGCGGCTCCGCGTGCGTCCAAGGTCGATCTGGCTTCCACCGTGGCTCCTGTGTCCGGCGTCCGCCGGTGGAGGCTTGAGCCTCGTGACCTTGTCTCCCGAGGCGTGCGGACGGACGTGGACCTACCGCCCTGGGCCAAGACCTCCCTCACGCAATAACGCCAAGACGCGAAATGGGGCGCGCGATTTGGAACCGAGCCTGGCCCGTTCCGGCTACAACGGGCAACGGGACCACTGACAACGGACAAAATCTCCGTGTCCTCCGTGCCTCCGTGGCCCATGTCAGTCGGCCGGGAGGGCGCCTTCTCGAAGACACCAGAGGGCCGACTCGGTACGGAGAATCAGGTCGCCGTGGGCGGCGGCCGGGGCGGCGGAAAGCGGCTCCCCGACCGTGCTGACCGCAACCAGGTCCAGGGAAGGACGCGCCATCAGGACGGTCACGGCACCGGAACCGTCCGGCAGGTAGAGCAGGCCGTCTGCAACGATCGGGGCAATGCGGTTTCCGGAGACCGCGCCGGCCCCGGGAAGCGCGCGGCGACCCACGATCCGGCCATCCCGACGTTCCAAGCAGACGACCTCGCCGGCGTCGTTGAGCACGAAGACCCGGCCACCCAAGGCCACCCCGGGCCCGGCCACCCGGCCCACGGCGGAGTTCGTCCAACGGATCGTCGGCCGGCCCTTCCGGGGGAGGTTCAATGCGGTGAAGCCTTGGACCGTTCCGGGAACCAGGGCGAGGCCGGGAAGAAACGTCGGCTCGATCCGGATCGAGGCCGGTACATCGTCAAAAGTCCAAGCCACTTTGCCGGAGGCCGCATGGACGGCACGGAAGCCCCCGATGCCGGCCATCAGGAGTTCGTCCGCTCCAGCCATCGGCCCGAAAGCGGTCGCCTTCTCCAAAGGCAGGGCCCAGCGCGTCTCGCCCGTGGACAGATCCAAGGCCTCGAGCCGGGCAGGATCCCGAAGGACCACGAGGCAAAGTCCGTTCCACAAAACCGGTGAAGCGGGCGGGGCTCCAGCCGGATCGCGGTTCGTCAGCTCCCGTTGCCAAAGCTCCCTGCCTTCGGGATCGAGGCACCAGACCAACGAGCCCATCAGGACCACCAGCCGTTTGCCGTCCATCACCGGAGTGGCGTCGCATCGGGAGGGACTGGTCAGGCGGGCTGAAGGAGAACGCGACGAACTGGTCTCGATCCGGGAGACATCCCGACGCCACAACTGACGTCCGTCGATCCTGGAATGGCAGACCACCGAGGCCGAGAACTCCTCCGGTTGGGCCAGGTAGACACGGTCCCCCCAGACCACCGGGCTGCCGCTGGAAGGCCGGGACAGAGGGACCCTCCACGCACGGTTGTGATGAAGATCCCAACGCCGCGGCAGCGGCTTCCCTCGAACAACACCGTCCCCTGTGCCCCGCCAACCTGGCCAGTTTTCCGCGCTCGCCGCGAGGCACGCCATCGCCAGGCCCAGACCGATTCCGACCAGGCGCCGCCTCCAGCCCACGCACAACCGTGGTTGGCGGAACTTCGGGTCGGATGTCTCTGCCACATCTCGCAAGATGTTGATAACAAGGAGGCAATCCCGCCTGTTTACAAGTGAAACACAGGTGACATCGGGTGCAATTCACGTCACCGAATCACATCCCGCGCACAGTCCGGTGCGCCAACCGGTTCCCGCGAGGGGCGGGCGGTGGAACCCGCGATTGCGTTTCGACGGACACGCATCCGGACAAGGTTCTTGAATCCGGCGACGGCCATTGGTGTCCGACACGGCTTCGGACATGACCGCCTTCATTCCCGCTCTCCTACTCGCCCTCACCGCCGGTCTCGCGGTCCGGGCTGCCGCCCCGGTGGATTGGCTCCTGGATCCGTCGCCCTACAAGGCCTCGGTGACCGTCGGGGCGGAGGGACGGGAGGTCGTCCTTTCCAACGGTCTCCTGAGGCGGGTGATCCGGCTGGGGCCGAACGCGGCCACGGTGGCGCTCGACAACCTGGTCACCGGCGAGAGCCACCTGCGCGGAGTGAAGCCCGAAGCCGTGGTGGAAATCGATGGAAGGCGCTACGAGGTGGGCGGGTTGAAGGGACAACCCAACTACGCCTTCCTCAGGCCCGAGTGGATCGCCTCACTGCGTGCGGATCCGGCGGCGTTCCGGTTCACCGGCTACGAGATCGGCACACCAAAGGAGCGCCTCGCCTGGAAACGCGTGCGCCATCACGCGTCCGACGCCCAATGGCCCCCTTCCGGCGCGACCCTGCGCCTCGACTTCGCTTGGCCCGCCGAGGAAACGGCCGCCGAACTGCCGTCCGAAGCCGGTCGCAATCCCGCCTTCGACGACGGTTTCACCGGGATGGATCCTTCCTGGAAACCCTGGAGTTCCCGTCGTTCCGAACGCATCTCGTTCCAGAACGAAGGCAAGGCCGGCGAGATCTTCGCCGAATCCGGCACCCACTGCTTCGCGGAACGGGAGTTGCCCCATGGGATCTCCCTTGTTGAGGCGGTCATCCATCCCGGCACCGACACCGACACGAGCTGGGGTCCGGGACTCGGACTCGTCTTCGCGGACAAGGTCGTCAAGGTGAACCTCCGTCCCGGGGACCGCGGCCAGCACGGTCATTTCGAACTCCGGAACGGCGGCCAGGAACTGCTCGCGCGGGTGCCGACGTTCGCGGAATCGGACGGCGGACTCGACCGAGCCCGTGCCTACCGTCTGCGGGCTCGAATCCAGTCCGGCTCCATCGTGTGGGACGTCGCCGACGCCGCGGAATCGCGGCCGCTGTTCCAAAAATTGTTCGAGGTCACCCATGAGGGTTCCGGACCCAAGGCGGTCCGCGTGGGCAAGACCGACCGACGCGGCGGCGCCGGAGACGAATCCGCATCCGCCACCGGTGGCTGGGGACGCAGCCGGATCCTGCAGGTTCGCGCCTTCTCCGGATACGACGCCGCGAAGGCCCGCGCCGAGGCCGGCATCCGGCCCCGCGACATCCGCGTCTCCGTCCACTACGAGATCTACGACGGACTGCCCGCCTATTCGAAGTGGATCACCGTCTCCAACGGCACCGACAAGGCCTTCATGCTGGACCGGTACTCCAGCGAGCAGTTGGCGGTGGTGGAGCGGGTCTCCGAAGTAGACGAACTCAGCGAAGGCCGCATCCCGCCGAAC
>CAIYXO010000587.1 GCA_903930165.1 uncultured Verrucomicrobiota bacterium
GGTCCTTGTAGGCGCCCTCGGCGACGTCTTCCACCACGTCGGCCAGGAACTCCAGTTGGTTGACCAGGTGGGGGAAATGGGGAGCGTTGATCTGGGCGAACTCGACCTTCCAGAGCGGCAGGTTGCGCAGGACCTTCTCGAGGGTTGCGGGAGTGACCTGGGCGGCCCCGTGGGCGACGTAGCTGGCGATCTCGGACATGGGGATCACGATATGCCCGGCCGACGTGGGAGGCAATTGAGGAACCCGACACCTGTTCGGAACACCGCTTCAACACCGGAGCTTGTGGCCGCCGCGACAGACCGTAACGTCACTCCCCGATGACCTCTCGAATTCCTCCGGCGTGGATCGTTGCCGGCCTGCTCGGGTTCGGCCGCCTTGGCGGCGTCGTGGCCGCCGGAATCGAGGAACCGATCCGGGTGTTGAAGTCGGTCGGCGCGGAGGGGCTCGGCAACGCCGCCGCCCGGGACGCCTGGCGCGAGGCCACGGCTCCGGGATTTTCGGCGGTGCCGGCGCTTCTGGAGGCGATGTCGGGCGCCAACGACTATGCCCTGAACTGGCTGCGGCTTGCGGTCGATGCGGCGGTCCAGAAGGGCCGCGACGCCGGCGCCGCCTGGCCGAAGGAGCGGTTGGAAGCCGTCCTGCGCGACACCCGGAACCATCCCAAGGCGCGGCACCTCGCCTTCACCCTGCTGCGCCGGGCCGATCCGGAATCGGCGGCGCGCCTGCTCGACGGATTCATCGGGGATCCCGCCCCGGACCTCCGGCGCGAAGCCGTGGATGCGCGCGTCCAGGCGGCGACGGAGCTCCTGGCCAAGGACAAGGCGGCCGGCGTCCAGGCGCTGAACGCCGCGCTGGGCCACGCACGCGAGGCCGACCAGATCGAGGCGATCGCCAAGCAGTTGAAGGATCTCGGTTCTCCGGCCGACCTCCGGCGCGTCTTCGGCTGGGTCACGCGATGGAAGGTGATCGGTCCCTTCGACAACACCGGCGGTGCCGGCTTCACCAAGGTGGAGCCGCCCGAGGAGAAGCTGGATCCCGCCGCCGACCTCGAGGGCAAGAAGGGCCGCGTGCGGTGGATGGACTACGAATCCCGGGGCGACTACGGGGTGGTCGATCTCAACGCCGCGCTGGGCACGGTGAAGGGGGCCGCCGGCTATGCGATGGCGGAGATCAAGGTTCCCGCGGCGCGCACCGCCCAGATCCGCCTGGGCTCGGAGCTCGGATGGAAGGTCTGGTTGAACGGGAAGTATCTCTTCGGCCGGGACGAGTACCATCGCGGCGCGGAGATCGACCAGTACCGTCTCCCGGTCGAACTGAAGCCGGGAACGAACGTGATCCTCGTGAAGTGCCTCCAGAACGAGCAGACCGAGGACTGGGCGGTGGACTGGCAGTTCCAGCTCCGCGTCACCGACGTGGAGGGCAATCCGATCCATTCCGAACCATGAGCACCTTCGATTCCCAACGCCCCTTCCCGGGCTTCCGCCGCCGGGTCGCCATCGCCGCCCTCCTGGCTCTGTCGCTCTCCTCGGTCTCGGCCGCGGACTGGGCCGGCTTCCGGGGGCCCTCCGGCAACGGCGTCACTCAGGAGGCCGGGGTGCCCGATCGGTTGGACGCCGGATCCATCGTCTGGGGCATCGACCTGCCCGGACGCGGCGTCTCGTCGCCGTTGATCGTCGGGGATCGGGTCCTGGTCACCGCCTCGAGCGGCGCCCGCGGGGACCGGCTCCATGTCCTGTGCTACCGGCTGTCCGACGGACAGCTCCGGTGGGAGCGCCAGGTCTGGGCCACCGGTCGGACGATGACCCACGAGAAGATCAGCCCGGCGGTCCCGACCCCGGTTTCCGACGGCAAGGCCGTCTATGCGATCTTCTCATCGAACGACTGCGTGGCGTTGGACCTCGACGGCAACCTCCTCTGGTACCGCGGGCTGGGGAAGGACTACCCGAACGCCAGCAATTCGCTCGGGATGTCGTCGTCGCTGGTGTTCGCCGACGGGGTGCTTGTCGCGCAGGTGGAGAACGACAGCGAGTCGTTCACCGCGGGCCTCGAGGCGGCCACCGGGCGCAACCGTTGGAAGCTGGAGCGGCCCAAGCGCGCGAACTGGACCTCGCCTTCGGTGATCAGGGATCCGCAGGGCGCGACGCTGGTCCTGTTGCAGTCGTCGAAGGGTCTGACCGCGGTGGAGCCTTCGACGGGGCGCGTCGTCTGGAACTGGGCCGAGGGCGCCTCGACCGTGCCGTCCACCGCCGTGGTCGGGAATCGGCTCTACGTGCCTTCCAACGGCCTGACCGTGCTGGAGATGCAGCCGGACAACAGCCTGCCTAAATCCGCCTGGCGTTCACCGCAACTGCGTCCGGGCACGGCGAGTCCGCTGGTGCTCGACGGAAAGGTCCTGGTCCTGAACGACCAGGGAATCCTGACCTGCGGCGACACCGGCGAGGGGCGACGCCTGTGGCAGCTGCGGCTCAAGGGACCGTTCAGCGCCACGCCGGTTTCCGCCGGCGGCAGGATCTACTGTGTCAACGAGGTTGGACTGGTCCAGGTGGTGGATCCCTCGGGGGCGGAGGGCACCGTGGTGAGCGAATTGGACGTGGGACAGCCGGTCATCGGCACCCCGTCGATCGCGGCCGGTTCGTTGTTCGTCCGGAGCGACCGGCGCCTGTTCCGCATCGGTCGGCAGAGTCCGCTTTGAGCCAACGATCCAGGAGGGATTGGCAGGCAAAGCCGCAAAGCCGGTGGGGAGAGGGAAGGGAACCGCTCGATGGCATTGGCAGGTCCGTGTACCGAATGGAGATCGCCGTTTCCGTCCCAAATCCGGCGTACCGTCGGCGTCTTTGCGGATTTGCGTGAGGCCCGTCTTCGCTTCGATTGAATCGTGGGCGGGGCCGGGTCACTCGAGGGGCTGAACCGGCTTCGGTGCGACCCCGGCGGTGGCGCGCTGCCAGTTCTGCAGCAGCGCGTCCTGATTCTGGGTGGCCCATTCGAGCACCATCTGGCGCACCCGGGCGGGAGCGTTGCCGCCCACGATCCGCAGCGGCCAGATCTGGACGACGATCTCGTGATCCCCGTAGAGCGCGTGGAACCGGGCGTCGAGCGTCCGGGTGACCAGCATCCGGATGACGATTCCATAAAACTTCGAGATGACAGGCATGGCAGGTTCTCCTTCGGCACGCGGAAGAGGGGTTTCGGACATCCGCGCGTTCATGTTCATGATTCGTTACGAGCCTCCTGACCCAAGCGGTCGTGGATTGTTTCAATAAAAAAGTGCAACAAAAACACGCCGCCTTTGAATACGCGGAAAGCGTTCCCGGCTGGTCGGAGAAC
>CAIYXO010000588.1 GCA_903930165.1 uncultured Verrucomicrobiota bacterium
GACCTGAAGCTCGGCGAAAAGACCGCCTCCTTCCATGGTTTCGCCAGCCAGGGGTTCCTGGCCTCGTCCGACTACGACTATCTGGGCCGCAGCCGTGACGGTTCGTTCGAGTTCAACGAGTTCGGCCTGAACACCTCGATCTCGCCGTTCAACCGGACCCGGATCACCGCGCAGGCGTTCACCTTCGACGTCGGCAATGTCGGCAACTACGAGCTGATCCTCGACTACGCCTCGATCGAGTACACCGTGAACGACCACATCGGGTTCCGCGGCGGCCGCGTCCGCCGGCCCGGAGGCATCTACAACCACATCCAGGACGTCGACCTAGCCCGCACGGCGATCCTGCTTCCCCAGGGGATGTACGACGCCCGCTGGCGGGACTTCTCCACCTCGATCGACGGCGGCCTGGTCTTCGGAAGCTTCTCGCTGGGAAGCGGCGGAGCGCTTTCCTACGAGGCCTACGCCGGCTACATGAACCTCTCCAAGGAAGGCGGCGTGGCGCGGATCCTCGAGAACGGGCTGCCGCCCGCGCCCATCGGCGGATTCAGCGGGATCGACAAGAGCCTCATCGCCGGCGCCCAACTCTGGTGGAACACCCCCGTGGACGGACTCCGCTTCGGACTCTCCGGCGGCCAGGTCTTCGACTTCACCTGGCACATCTCCGTCGCGCCTCCCTTCGGCCCGGGCGGCATGAAGACCGAGGTCGACATCCCGTTCGGACAGGTCTCGATGGAGTACCAGAAGGACGGATGGACCTTCCAGACCGAGTACTACAGCTACAAGACCACCGGGTTCGACATGCTGGAGAACGGCTTCGTCCTCGCCCCCACGAGCAGCCGGCCCGACGTCTGGTACGTGGGGCTCTCGAAGCGCCTGACGCCCTGGCTCGAACTCGGCAGCTACTACACCGAATACTTCACCGACGTGGACAACCGGGGCGGCACGGGCAACGCCGTCCCTTCGGACGCCTTCCAGAAGGACGCTGCGCTTTCGGCCCGCTTCGACATCACCGACTGGTGGATCTTCAAGCTGGAGGGCCACTACATCCGCGGCACAGGCCTCCTGCACAGCAGCACCCTCAACCCGGTGCGCAACGACGACGGCTGGTGGCTGTTCGCCGCCAAGACGACCTTCTCGTTCTGAACGGAACCCAACCCCGAGAAACCATGAATCGGCAGATCCTCTTCCCCGGGCTCCTCGCCCTCCTTTCCGTCCTCCGCTGCGTCGCGCTCGACGGCGTCGTCGTGGTGAACGAGGGCGTTCCCGCGACCCAGCTCACCGCCGCGGCCCTCAAGGACATCCTGACCGGCAAGACCATGTATTGGGACGGCGGTGCCGCCATCAACATCGTCACCGCCGGCGAAAAGGCCGACGCCGCCCTGGAGCAGGCCTCCGGCATGACCGCCAGCGCCTTCAAGACCCATTGGCAGCGGTTGGCGTTCTCCGGACGGGGGCAACCCCCGAAGAAGGCCGACGCCGTCGACAAGGCGATCGCCCTCGTGGGCTCCACCAAGGGTGCCATCGCCATCCTGCCGGCGGGATCCGACACCAAGGGTGTCAAGGCCATCACACTCCAATGACCCTCTTCCACCAGGCGGGATCCGACCGCATGGGCCGGGAAGCGGGCCAGAAGATCCCGGAGTCCAACGGCTCAGCCGGGGTCAGGACACCCGCGTCGACCTCCGGTTCCGGTCCGCAGGCCGGCAGGATCTCCCGACCGGCGTCGATCCGCGCCAGCTTCCGCAACATCCGGTTCGCAGTCGCCTTCCTGTTGGTGATGGCCCTCGTCCAGGGGGGCGTCCTCCGCCAGGTCTGCGAACGCGGAACGGCCGCATTGAACTCCCTTCAGCAGGAAGGCTTGCCGGGCCTGAAGGAAGTCACGGCGCTTCAGGAGGACCTGGCGCTGTTCCGACTGCATTCCTACGAATGGCTCTTCGCCCAGGACGCGGACAAGCCGGTCAAGGCGAAGCGGTCCGAGCTGGAAGTGATTGACATCATCGAGAAAGGCGGGTTGTTTTGGCTCAAGTGGGCTAAGGCATGTGACCCGCGATCGCCGGCATTTGC
>CAIYXO010000589.1 GCA_903930165.1 uncultured Verrucomicrobiota bacterium
AGCCGCGGCCGCCAGGCCACGGTCTCCTCTCCTTTCCCCAATCCCGTATCCTGGGACCGACCTCACGCAAAAGCGCCAAGCCGCCAGGGAGTTCATGATTCCGGATCTGTGATTCCCGATCTTCCTCAAGTGGCCGCGGCCGCCAGGCTGCGGTCCCTTTCCCTTCCGGATCCTGTTCCCGGGACGAAACCCACGTGAAAGCTCGAAGGCGACATTCCGGCGCCGAATCCGGGGCCGCGAGGTTGAGCACCTTTTTTGTCCGGTCCCGCAGGTTGCCCCCGCGAACCAGCGAATCCCTTCCCGGTCACCAGCGGCTTGGCGTGCTCCTCCCAGCCACCTCCTTCAGAGGCTGCTCTCCTCGCCGGGCCGCTCGGGGAACTGGAGCTTGAGCACGGTTCCGACGCCCGGCGTGGAATCGAGCGTCAGCGCACCCCGCAGCTCGGACGCCCGTTCGAGCAGGGTGACCATGCCGAAGCCGTCCTTGCGGGACTGGGCGACGTCGAAACCCCGGCCGTCGTCGGCGACCTCCAGGTGGAACCATCCGGCCACCGAACCCGCCTGGAGCCGGATGGTGATCCGGGTCGGGTCGGCGTGGCGGAGCGAGTTGGAGACGGCCTCGCGGACGAGGTTGGCGAGGTGGAGGACGCTCCGTCGCGGCAGGTTGCGGGTGTCGACGGAGATCTCGAGCTCGAAGCGGATCGGAAGGCTTCTCTGGAGGCGGTCCACGAGTCCCTGGAGGATCTCGGCGAAGGTGCGGTGCGATGAGGCCTCATCCTTGAGCGTGAGCAGGAACTCGCGGAGTTCGACGAGTGTCTCCTGGACGAGGCGCTGGCCGGCCTCGAGTCCTTCGCGGGCGCGGGGCGGCTGCTGGTCGAGGTTCCGGAGCGCGTGCTGGAGGTGGAGCCCGACCGCGTAGAGGTTCTGCACCGTTCCGTCGTGCAGGTCCCTCGAGATGCGGGCCCGCTCGCGATGGGCCTGCGCGAGACGCCGGTTCGCGGACTGCAGGCGTTCGAGCATCTCCGCCTGGTGTTTCCGTGCCCGGATCTGAAGGAACAGCACCTGGGTGGCCAGCAGGGTGAAAACGACACCGCATCCGGAAACCCAGAGCGCGATGCGGCGTTCCGACTGGTCCTGGAAGTGGTCCGTCGTCCAGAGGTCGAACCAGAAGACGGAGTCCTGGATCTCGATCCTGCCGGAACGCTGGATGGCGGGGTCTTCCGGACGGGCCGACCGGGGATGACGTCGGGCGCTCTGGTAGAGGATGTCGCCCCGCGAGCTCGCGGCGGTGCCGGCGCGCAATTCCAACCCGAACTCCGGGTTCCCGTGCGAGATCTCCGGCCGGAGGATCCGATCGAAGTCGAGGTCGACAAAGGCCACTCCTTGCCAGTCGGCCGGCGCGATGCGGAACGGGTCCCTGGGGGTTTGCGGTTGGACCGGGGCGTAGAGCCGGATGCCCCGGACCTCTCGGCCCCGCCATTCGGCGGGTGAGATCGGTTCGACCCCCGAGGCGACCGTGCCGGCGAGGGCGAGGGCGAGGGCGATGCGTTCGGGGCCGGGTCCGTCGGACGCGGCACGCGCCTGCCGCCGGAGAAGGTCCCGACCCAGCACCGTGTGGTTGGTCAGCCAGAACTCCTCCGGGAGCGCGCGCGGCCGGTAGAGCACCACGGGCAGGCGCGGCTTGCCGATCAGGCGCTCGGGGAACGGATCGGCAGGCGCGAGCGGCGGTTCGATGCGGAAGTCGAATCCATGGCGGTCCGACCAGGTCCGCGAGGCGGCCGCCTCTCCGCCCGCAGGCACCTGTTGGGCGTAGCCGATTCCGGCGAAGCCGATCAGGGATTCCTCCGCGCTCCAGGTCCGGAGCCATGGCTTCAGTTCGTCCGGATCGCGCAGGTTCCCTGCCGCGATCCAATCCCGGAACGCGTTCACCAGTCGGGTATGGCCCCGGACCTGCGTTGTGATCGCCCGTTCGATCCGGCCATACATCTCCTCGGCCTTCGCGGCGTCCAGGCGTCGCGCCCGCGCGTCCATCAACTGGAATGTCAGCCCCGTGAGAAGCAACCCGCCGCCCAGCACGGCGGCGGCCGGACGGAACAGGGGTTGGACGAGGGCGGGCAGGACGCGTCGCAACGGACGGACCGCCTGCAGGACCCCGAGC
>CAIYXO010000590.1 GCA_903930165.1 uncultured Verrucomicrobiota bacterium
CCGAGATCGAACTCCGAAACGTCGTCCTTGAGCACGATGCCGCCGGCGCGGATGTCGTTGTCGTCCCCGAGGCCGAATCGCTTCACGGGGCAGTGTCCCACCTTGAGCAGCGGCTGCAGGGCGGCCTCGTCGCCGTTGGCCAGCAGAACGCCGTTGCGTGGAATCAGGTGGATGAACCGACGGAAGCTGAGCTGGATGTCGGCGAGGGTCGGGAAGATGTCCGCATGGTCGAACTCGAGGTTGTTGACGATGGCGACCTCGGGCAGGTAGTGGACGAACTTGGACCGCTTGTCGAAGAAGGCGGTGTCGTATTCGTCGCCCTCGATGATGAACCATTCGGAGTCGGTGAAGCGGGCGCCTTGGCCGAGGTTGCGGGGGATGCCGCCGATCAGGAAGGAAGGGTTGAGACCGGCCGACTCGAAGACCCAGGCGAGCAGGGAGGTGGTGGTGGTCTTGCCGTGGGTTCCCGTCACCACCAGGGAACGCTTCCCGCGGATGAAGAACTCCTTCAGCAGCTCGGGCAGCGAACAGTAGCGCAGCTTGCGCTCCAGCGTGGCCTCCGCTTCGGGATTGCCCCGGGAGATCGCGTTTCCGATGACGACCAGGTCGGGCTTGTGGGCGAGGTTCGACTCGGAGTAGCCGGCCATCACGGTGATGCCCCGGTCTGCGAGGAAGGTGGACATCGGCGGATAGATGACGTCCTGGTCGGAACCGGTCACCCGGTAACCCCGTTCCTGCATGGCGACGGCGGCGCTGGCCATGGCGGTGCCGCCGATGCCGACGAAGTGGACGCTGCGGATATCCCCGAACACGGTCCCGACGGTAAGGAGTGACCCCGTCGGATCCCAAGCGCCAAACCGCGGAGAATTTCAGCGGGGGGGCTGTAACAGGGGCCGCCCGCATGCGTCGGATCGGGAATGCGAGGTGCCTTGGCCCGGCTTTCCGGCGGTTTGTTCGTCGGAGGGGCGATCATGACGGTCTTCATCAGCCCGCCGCCTGTCGAGGCGGCGCTGCCGGTGGCTTCGACCGTGGAGATTCTTCGTCATGCCAACGTCTCCAGTGGGGTGGTGGTGGATTCGGACCGAGATTCGGTCCAGCCCGGTTCGGCCTTCGACCGCGAGGCGATCCAGTTCGAATCCGGACTGCGGATCCGGAACGGAGGAGGCGCCACCAACGTCGCGACCTACCGTCTGGAATACCGCCTCCTTGATGCTGCCGGCGTGGTCCAGCCCATCTTCGACGCCGGGAGATCCACCACAAACGCGGGCCACGTCCATGTCGGTGAGTTCCGGATCCAGCTTCCCCCCGGCGGGTCGACCCAGTTCCAGCATGTCGCCCGGGTCGTGCCGGCGGCGCCGTTGGATCCCAGGACCTCCTATCGGGTCGAGCTCTCGGTCCTGGCGGACGGGGTCGAAACCGGGGCGAGGACCAACGACGTCGGCCGCACCTACCTGCATTTCACCTCGACGACTTCCGGCGATTCCCGTCTCAACGTGCTGGGAATCGCCGAGTCGGCGAGGATCACGAGTCCGTTCGCGGTGCGTCCTCCCGGCAGTCCTTCGGCCTTCGTGGCCGAGGCGTCGGTCCGGATCCACCGGTACGACAGCTTCCTCGCCGTGACGCCCGGGCAGGCGTCGGTCGGCCTCCGACTGGATTATTCGCTGGTCGACGCCGTCACCGGACAGGCCGTTCCGCTGGCCGCGCGGTCGAAGGAGGTCCTGGTGTCGGTGCCGGAGTATGTGTCCGTCGCCGGTCGACCGGAGCCGGCTTCGGTGTTGCACCGCGAACCGCTTTCCATCCAGCCGGCGGCCGGAATCCAGCTGGATTCCGTGGCGGGCCGGTACCGGTTGGAAGTGGCCGCGACCCTCAACGACGTTCCGGCACCGTCCAACCGGCCGGTCCCGGCGGGTGTCGCGGCCGGAACCGAACAGGGGCTCCTGCACTTCAACGGGCGGCTCACGGGAGGCGGTGTCACCGGTTCATTCTCCACGGTGGCGAACATCCCGACCTCGGGTGGGCCTGACGGCGACGGCATCCGGACCGAGGTCCAGATCGCACCGGGACTCGGTCTGTTGCCCGGCGGAACCACCTTCAGCTCCACCACCCCGGTGCCGGTGCGCCTGCTGGCGGACGGCACGGCAGAGATTTTGTCCGGGGCCTTTGAGGTCAATCGTTCGGGTGGTGGTGCGGCGCTCCAGATCCGCGGCTTCACGCTGAGCCTGGACGGGCAGCACTTTGGAGCGGACGGCGTGCGGTCCTCGAGTTCGATCCTGACCTTCCCCTCCGGATTCGGCGTCCGGCTGGGCAATCGCAACCAGGGGATGTCGAAGGGCTGGATGTCCCTGGGCAGCGTGGTGCTGGATCCGGCGACGCTGCATCCGACCGGGGTGCTGCAATGGGCGCCGGAAGGGGGGGACACCAGCTTCTGCCACGAGGAGTCCAAGCCGCTGTGGTTCGAAGTCGAGAAGTACGCCTGGGACATCGAGGCCGGGGCGCTGACGTTCTTTCCGGTGGGAGTGACGGCGGTGCGATCGGAGCGGTACGCCGTGCTCGCCGGACGGGCGGACGTCGCGGTGGGCGGCACGAACGGGGTGAGCAAGGCCTCGAACGACCGCTACTGGGACACGGTGACCGGGGTGGGACCGGAAGGGGTGACGATCCGGTCGGATGCGCAGGGCCACGCGGTGGCGAGCTTCGTGGCGACCTTGGCACCGGGGGCGTTCGAGGCGCAGTTCCCGGCCGGGGCGGTCGTCGCCTGGACCGGGACGGCGACCCTGACGGTGAGCAACGACGTGGTCGTGCCCTCGGCGAGCACGATGAACGCGGTGTCCAACGTGGTGCAGCCCTTCGAGGTGACCTGCCGGGACTGCGGTTGGACCGCGGCTAGCCCGGATTCCGGGGTCGAGGAACGGACCCTGAATCCGGTGGGACCGTTCCAGTTCACCGAGGACGGCGGGTTGATCGGCGACGGCTTGACGCCGTTGGAGTCGCTATCCTTCCCCGACCTCGCCTGGGGCAAGTCCGGGGAGCAGTACACCCATCGGGTGGCCAACGTGTCGGCGGGCCGCTTCCACATGCCGGGCACCTTCCTGCCCGCCTCGGTGGCAGGGGTTGCGGGCGTCAACGCACCGGC
>CAIYXO010000591.1 GCA_903930165.1 uncultured Verrucomicrobiota bacterium
ATCACCCCTGGGAAATCCGCGGTGATGTCGCGATTGCCAGCCCACGGTGTCTCGGGGTGGTTCCCCCAGCCGACCACGGTACCCACCGTCTTGCCGTCGGCGACCGACGTGAAGTGCAACACCCGCAGGTCCGCGTCATACACCTCCGGTTTGCGGGTGTCGGTCACGAGTCCCTCCGGGGCCGTACGGATCTCGTGGGCCGCCATCCGTACTTCCTGCAGCGACTTCACGGCATCCGTGATCGCCGCGGCGGCATCCCTCAGCACGCGGTTCCGGTACTCCGGATCGATGCCGGAGTGGAAAACGTCCGGTCCCCAGAGCCCCATCAGGTCCGGAGTGGAATGGTTGTGTGTTGAACAAAGCGTGACGTGGTCGAGCTTGAGTTCCGACGGCAGCGACTTGCGCAGGCGGACCACGTCGTCGTGGAAGATGCCGATGGAATCGATCGAGACGACCGCAAGCCTGTGGTGTCCGTCGTCGAGGGCGACCGCCACCGCCATCAGCGGGTCGTGGACGTTGGTCGCGGATCTTCCCTGGCTGAAGCCGGCGAGCCAGACGGGCCTGGAAGGATCGGAGACGTCCGGCGTGATGTCGCGCTGCCCGAATCCCGCGCGAAGGGGTTTGGGATTGGAAGGCGCCGGGATGTGCAGATCGGCCCGGTAGCCCGGATGACGGTCGCGGGTCATCCAGAGGAACCTCGAGAACATCCCAAGGACGAGCAGGGTCAGCAGGACTCCGAGAAGCCGGAGCAGCTTCCTCCAGAGGGGAAGGGATCCTTCGGGACGGGACATGGGATGAGGCTAGCGATCGCCGGAACGTCGCGGCACTGAAATCGTCGTGCGGCGACTTCCGTGGGCGAGGCGGATAGTCTGGAGTCCGGGGTGCCTTTTCGGTTACCTAGGGAAACTCCTCCGCGCCTCGTGATCCATTGTCCGAAACCATCCGAAACCTCCCGAAATGGGGCCCCTTCCGCGGCGGCGGGGCCGCGCACGCGGCCTGCGGGGAGGAGACCGGTCACGATCTTCCGCGCCCTATGGGTCTGGGTTTGTTTCGCCATGCTTGGAGACCGGGCACTGTCGGCCGTGGCACCCTTGGATCTGACCAGCGAATACACGGTCCGCAGCTATTCCGCGGACGAGGGGTTGCCGCAGAACTCGGTGACGCGGATCACGCAGACACCCGACGGCTATCTCTGGTTTTCCACCTACCGGGGCCTGGTCCGGTTCGACGGTGTCCGGTTCACGGTCTTCGACCGGTCGAACACCCGGGTCATCGACGGCCAGGATTCGGTGAACACCTTCTTCAAGGACTCCAAGGGCCGAATCACGGTGGAGTTCAAGGGAGGGCAGTTGGTGTGGGTGGAGGGGGGCGTCCTGTCGCGGGGACAGGGGTATGGGCTGCCCCTCCAAACGACGAGCATCCGCGGTGAGTCGCCGGACGGGCGGCGGTACTTCGAGAATCCGGCCACGGGGATCTGGTACGTGGAGTCGGAGAATGGGCGATTCGAGGAGACACGGCCGATCTGGGGCGACGGCAGGTCTGTGGTCGACCTTTCGAGCCTGCACATCCAGGAGGGCGGGATCCCCTGGATCCTGCAAAACGGACGGTGGGTGCAGGTGGAGTTGAAGGACCTCGTCCCGGCTGTTCCAAGGCCCGGAGGCAGGATCCAGAGGCTGGTGCAGGCGGTCTCCGGCCGGGATGGCGGTATCTGGCTGGTTTCCGACTGGGGCATTCATCGGCTCAAGGAAGGCCAGTGGGTTGTCCAGGTCCCGTTTCCGGAGCCGGTCGGCGACAGTTCCGCGGGCTTGGAGGATCGGGATGGCAACCTCTGGATCGGGAGTTGGGTCCAAGGCCTGTGGCGCTATTCTCCCAACGGGGAAATCCAGCGATTTGCACTCGACCGTGGTGCCGCCTCCGAGCCGGTGCGTTCCCTGTTCGAGGATTCCGAGGGGAACATCTGGATGGGAATGGAGGGAAGCGGCCTCCATCGGCTACGCCGGCGGGCCTTCCGTTCCGCGAAGACCGGTTCCAAGGGTTCGCCCAGCATCACCCGTTCGGTGGCGGAGGATTCGAAGGGCCGTGTCTGGTTCGCGGGACAAGAAGGCGTCTCGGTGGTCGATCCGGGTGTTCCTGGCTCTCCGCGCCTGATCTTGGAACAGGCCCTCTCCCGCAGCGTCCTTTGCGATTCGACCGGGGTGCTTTGGGCAGGCACCTACAGCGGGCTGATCTTCCGCTTGGATCCCGAGGGACTCCGACTTCCGGAACCCCTGCAGCTGGAAGAACGTCGCAATGTCGCCGTGCTCTTCGAGGAGCCTGGCGTCGGTTTGTGGGTCGGGCGCTAGGATGGGCTTTCCCGGGTGGTCGGAAACCGGCTGACGCGCGTGCCGCTGCCGGTTCCCCTCGAAGACTCCGGGGTCCGCGCGATGGCGTTGGAAGCGGGGAGGCGCATGTGGCTGGGCCTGGATGGGGGAGGGCTTCTGGTGCGGGAATCCGGCGCCTGGTCCCGCTTCCCGATGCCCGGCCAGCCTGAACGGCTCACGGTTTCGGCCTTGCTGGTCGATTCGGAGAAGACGGTCTGGGTGGCGGTGGCGGCCGGCGGACTCGTCCGCATCCGGGACGGACAGGCACGACAGCTCCAAACCCGGACTGCCGGGCTGCCAAAATGGCCTTCCAGCCTGGTGGAGGACCGACGCGGCAACATCTGGATGGGTTCCAGCGACGGCGTGTACCGGGTTGAGAGGAGCATCCTGAATGGCTGGGCAGACGGGGTCGAGGTGACCGGGGTGCCGCGCCGGTTTGGACGCGAGGACGGAATGGAGACCAGCGAATGTTCCGCCGGGATCCAGCCTTCGGTGGTCCGGACCCGCGGAGGGCAGCTCTGGTTCGCAACCTTCGGCGGGGCGGCTGTGGTCGATCCGGATCGGCTTCCACCCGAGCCGGCCCCGCCGCGCGCGAGGGTCGAGGTTCTGGAACACGGCGGTTCCCGCAGGCGCTCCTTCTTCCTCAACGGCGACGCCGACCGCGTCGATGGACCCGGTGTTTCCCCGATCGAGATTCCCACGGGAAGCCAGTCCGTCGAACTTCGGTACACGGCCCCGAGGTTCATGGGGGCGGAGCAGATCCGCTTCCGTTACCGTCTGGTGGGTCTGGAATCGGAATGGAATCCCGCGGAGTTTCGGCGCGTCGCCTCGTTCCAGGGGCTCCCGCCCGGCGACTACCGCTTCGAGGTGGAAGCCTGCAACGAGGACGGAGTCTGGGGACCGCCGAGTCCCGGGGTTGGTTTCCGGATCCTCCCACGCTTCCACCAGACGTGGTGGTTCCGAAGCGGCATGGCGCTGGCGATGGTCGGATTGGCCGTCGCCGCCTACAACGCCCGCATCCGAAGCTTCACCCGTGAAAACCTGGCCAGGAGGGCCTTCTCCCAGCGGCTCATCGATTCCCAGGAGGCCGAGCGCCAGAGGATCGCACGGGAGCTGCACGACAGCCTGGGACAGAACCTTTTGGTGATCCGGAACCGGCTGGCCCTGGCCCAACAGCACCTCGGCAATCCGGAAAAGGTCGCGGAGCAGCTCCGCGAGGCGGCCGATGTCGCCTCGGGATCCGTCCGGGAGGTCCGCGAGATCTCGCAGAATCTCCGGCCGTTCCAGTTGGATGAACTCGGCCTCGAACGGGCCCTCTCCGCCAGCCTGCAGCGGATCGCCTCTTCCAGCGCCATCCAGATCCGTTGGAGCCTGTCCGGGATCGGTGAACACATCCCCCGGGACCTGGGAATCCACCTCTTCCGGCTCGTCCAGGAATGCGTCAACAACGTGGTGAAGCACTCCAGGGCCGCCTCCTGCGAGGTGTTGGTCCGCCGGGAACCCGGGTGCATCCAGGTGGAGATCGTCGACGACGGTTGCGGCTTCGACCTCGAACAGACCGAGTACGACCGCTCCACCGGCGGAGGCAACGGACTGTCCAACATCCGGGAACGGGCCCGTCTGCTGGGGGGATCGGTGGATATCCGGACCGCTCCGACCTTCGGAACCCGGATCCTGCTCGTCGTGCCCGACGCCGGGACAGGCCCGACCGTGGCCCAGACTTCGCCGTCCTAGGGTCCGCGCCGCCCCGTTTGCAAAACCGGTCCCAGGCCAACACGGCTCGGCAGTTCGATTTCCATGGCTGTTCTCCACGTGTCCCGGCCAAACTTCCCCATCCCGTTCCTGAATATCTCCGGTTGGCCGGAGTCCACAGGGGGACTTTTCTCATGAATCCATTCCGAGCCTTCCTGCTTCTCATCCCGGTATCCGGCCTGATCGCCTCCGGGGCCGGTTTCCGGCCGAATCCAGGCGACCATATCGCCATCGTGGGCGGTGCCACGGCGGACCGGATGCAGCACTCGGGGCACTTCGAGACGCTCCTCCAGGACCGTTTTCCCGACCACCGGCTGGTGGTCCGGAACCTCGCCGCGGCCGGTGACGAGGTGGCCAACCGGCATCGCAGCGAGAACTTCGGATCGCCGGACGACTGGCTCAAGCGGGTCAAGGCCGACGTCGTCTTCGCCTTCTTCGGGCAGAACGAGTCGTTCCAGGGCGCCGACGGGATCCCGAGGTTCCGCAAGGATCTCGACGACTGGGTCAAGCACGTGCGGGCGACCGACTATTCCGGACGCGGTGCCGCCCGCGTCGTCCTGTTCTCCCCCGTCGCCAACGAGCGTCATCCGAACCCCGACTTCCCTGATCTCTCCGGGAACAACGCATCACTGCGCGCCTACACGGCGGCGATCGAGCAGGTGGCGAAGGAGAACGGCGTTCCGTTTGTCGACGCCTTCAACCCTTCGCTGGACATCTCCGCCTCGCTGCAGAAGGCGGGGCGTCCGATGACCATCGACGGATTCCTCACCTCCGACGCCGGAGACCGCGCGTTGGCGCCGGTCCTGTTCGAGGGATTGCTCGGTGAGAAGCCGCCGGCCGGCGACATGGAGAAGCTCCGTGCCGCGGTGAACGAGAAGAACTGGCAGTGGCATCAACGCTACCGGACGGTGGACGGCTACAATGTCTATGGCGGCCGGTCGGCCTTGGCCTACCAGCCCGGCAAGGGCGGATTCGTGAGCGACCGCGGCGCGGCCGAACCCTACATCTCCAACTACAAGGTGATGCAGGAGGAGATGTCGCAGCGCGACGTCCTCACCGCGAACCGCGACCTGCGCGTCTGGGCCGTGGCCCGGGACGCCGACCTGGTGGTCGACGACTCGAACCTGCCGCCGGTCACCCGGATCGTCTCCAACAAGCCGGGCCCGAACCCCGACGGAAGCCCGGTGTACATCGACGGCGAACAGGCCATCTCGAAGATGACCGTGCACAGCGGGATGAAGGTGAACCTCTTCGCCGATGAGAAACGGTTTCCGGAACTGAAGAACCCGTTGCAGATGGCCTGGGACACCCGTGGTCGTCTCTGGATCGCGACCTGGCCGAACTACCCGGAACGCACGCCGACCAGCAAGGAAGGGGACCGCTTGCTCGTGTTCGAGGACACCGACCTGGACGGCAAGGCCGACAAGGTGACCACGTTCGCCGACGACCTGAACTGCCCGACCGGCTTCCAGTTCTACCAGGACGGTGTGCTCGTCGTGCAGGCGCCGGACCTGTGGTTCCTACGGGATACCGACGGAGACGGCCGGGCGGATTCGCGTGAGCGGGTCCTGATGGGTCTCGATTCCGCGGACTCCCACCACACCGCCAATGCCATCTGCCTCGACCCGGGTGGCGCGATCTACCTCAGCGACGGTGTCTTCCACCGGACCCAGGTGGAGACGGGCTTCGGACCGGTCCGCAACAACGACGCCGCGATCTACCGCTTCGAACCCCGTACCCATCGGTTCGAGACCTACATCCCGTACGGGTTCGCCAACCCGCACGGCAGGGTGTTCGACCATTGGGGCAACGACCTCGTCACCGACGCCACCGGCAACAACACCTACTTCGGCGCGGCCATCAGCGGACGTCTCGACCACCCGGCCAAGCATCCTGGGATGCGCGAGTTCTGGAACCGCCCGTCCCGCCCGTGTCCCGGAACCGGCATCCTCACCAGCCGCCATTTCCCCGAGGAGTTCCAGGGCAATTTCCTAAACCTCAACGTCATCTCCTTCCAGGGCGTCTACCGCGTGAAGGTCTCCGAGGAAGGCTCGGGCCTGAAGGGTGAGACGTTGGAGAACCTCATTTCGTCCTCCGATCCGAACTTCCGACCCATCTGCATCAGCACCGGACCCGACGGGGCCCTGTACTTCGCGGACTGGCACCAGTCGATCATCGGCCACATGCAGCACCATCTCCGTGATCCGAACCGGGGCCACGAGCATGGTCGCATCTACCGGATCACCTACGAGGGCCGGCCGCTGATGAAGCCGGCCAAGATCCACGGGCAGCCGATTCCGGCGCTGCTGGACCTGCTGAAGGAGCCTGAGAACCAGACCCGCGAGCTGGCCAAGATCGAGTTGGGCGGACGCCCGGCCGATGCGGTCGTCGCCGCGGTGAAGAAGTGGGTCGCCGGTCTGGATGCCAAGGACCCGGCCTACGAGCACCACATGATGGAAGCCCTGTGGGTCCACCAGTGGATGAACGTGGTCGATGCCGGACTGCTTTCGCGGATGCTGAAGTCGCCGGAGCCCCGTGCCCGTGCCGCCGCCGGTCGCGTGCTGTGCTACTGGCGCGACCGCGTGCCCGACGCCCTGGAACGGTTCTCCGAACTGGCCGTCGACGAGCATCCGCGTGTCCGGTTGGAGGCGGTCCGTGCGGCCAGCTTCTACCGTGAGCCCGCCGCCGCCGAGGTCGCCCTCGCCGCGCTGCGCAAGCCGCTGGACTACTACCTCGAGTACACCCTCAAGGAGACCCTCCGCCAGCTGGAGCCGGCCTGGAGGCGGTCCATCGCCGAGGGACGTCCGGTGGCGAAGGACAACCCGGCCGGTCTCGGCTACCTGCTGAAGTCCCTCGGCACCGCCGAGGTGATGAAGCTGCCGCGCATCGAACCGGTCGTGGCCGACCTCGTGACCCGTCCCGGACTCACCGACGCGGACCGTGCGACGGCCCTCGCCGAGTTGGCGACGTTCCGCAAGACGGCCAAGACGGCCCTGATCCTGGACATGTTGCGCAATCCGGCGGGCCGCACCGACGACGCCACGTCGAGTCTTGCCCGCCTGCTTCCGATCCAGCCGGCGGCCGAGCTGAAGTCCGCCCGCGCCGAATTGCTGTCCTTGGCCGGCGCCGAGTCCAACCCCGCCGTGAAGCCCGCGGCCTGGGCGTCCCTCGTGGCCGCGGACGGCGGATTCGACGGCGTTTGGAAGGAGGCGACGCAAGCGAAGTCGTTGCCAGCGCTCGTGAACGGCATCCCGCTGCTCAACGACGCCGACATCCGCGCCAAGGCCTACGGCCGCGTTTCGGCCCTGCTCGGAGAAGAATCCCGGAACGCCGTCGCGGCCAAGGGCGGCGCCCGGTACGTCCGCATCTCCCTGCCGCGACGGGGCACCCTGACGCTGGCTGAGGTGGAGGTGTTCGCCGACGGCTCGAACGTCGCCACCCGCGGCCGCGCCCGGCAGTCGACCACCGCCAACGGCGCAGAGGCGTCGCGGGCGATCGACGGGAAGACCCATGGCATCTTCGGGATGAACTCCCAGACCCATTCCGCGGAGAACGAGAACCAACCCTGGTGGGAAGTGGACCTCGGATCCGAGCAACCGGTCGAGGGCGTCTCCGTCTGGAACCGCACCGAGGACAACCTCGGCCGTCGCCTGGAAGGCTTCACGCTGACCCTCCTGGACGGCGCACGTCAGGAGGTCTTCGTGCAGAAGGGCATCGCGGCACCGGAGCGCAGTGTCCGGATCCCGGTTTCCCTCGACCCGTCCGAAGGCCTCCGTCGCGCGGCCATCCGCGGACTGGTCAGCATGAACACGAACCAGGACGAGCTTTTCGCGGCCTTCGCGCGGCTGATCGCCCGCGGCGAGAGCGTGACCGCGGCGGCACAGGGCATCCGCCAGTTGCCACGGGCTTCGTGGAAGCCGGCTCCGGCTTCGGAAGCGGCGACGGCGCTGGTCGCCTGGGCCGGCAAGACGCCCGCTGACGCACGCACCTCCCAACCCTACATCGAGGCGCTGCAGACCGCCGGTGACCTCGCCGGCCTCCTGCCTGCCGCGGACTCCGAGTCCTTGAGGGCACAGCTCAAGTCCCTGCGGGTCGACGTCTTCGTGTTGCGCACGGTCCGCGAGCAGATGCGCTACGACACCCCGCGCCTGGTCGTCGAGGCGGGCAAGCCGTTCGAGGTCATCCTCGAGAACGACGACTTCATGCCGCACAACCTCGTCGTGATGAAGCCGAACTCGCGCGAGTTGGTCGGCGTCGTCGCCGACATGATGCAGCCCACGCAGCTCGACGGACAGGGCAGGGCGTTCGTTCCGGCCAATCCGGCGATCCTCGGGGCGACCAAGCTGGTCGAGGCCGGCCAGAACGCCCGGCTCAAGCTCACCGCTCCGGAGACCGAGGGCGACTACGAGTACGTCTGCACCTTCCCGGGCCACTGGTCCGTGATGTGGGGCCGCCTGGTGGTCACCAAGGACGTGGACGCCTATCTCAAGAAGAACCCGGTGGCTCCCGCCGTCGGGGCCGGACATGAACACAAGGACGGCGAATAGCCGTCGCCGCCACGGATCCGCGGAAGCGGCTCCGAGGTACAAGAGCGGCCGTAGGATTCCTTCCTTCGGCCGCCTTTTTGTTGCCTCATCCGGGCGACTCCTCATCCAGCGGAATGCCCGGCAACCAGATGCGCCCCGCCTGCATGCACCTTCGGCTCAGCGCCGTGACCCGATGTGGTCGTGACCCGATTCGATGGTTCCTCCTGACCTTCGTTCTCCACGTCGCCTTGTCCGGAGTCCTCCGGTTGGTGGCGCAGTCTCCCCGACTGATCGTCAGCATCGACCGCACGACCCGGGGTTGGACCGACCTTGCTATGGGAGGGCCTTCCTCGGAGGACGATGCCGATGCGTCCCGCAATCCGAACGCCGTCTTCCGCTACGTCCCGGGTTTCGGCAATCCCCATGCGGACGCCGGTGCGCGCGGCTTGGATCTTCCGCGCCTGAACGACGGGAGGTTCGCCCTCAACGGGGACGATC
>CAIYXO010000592.1 GCA_903930165.1 uncultured Verrucomicrobiota bacterium
CCCTCCAGCACCCGATCCCTATCGCGTCGAAGTAGGACCAGGGCCATACCCAAGGCCGCCAACGCCAAGGCGCAACGGACGAGGAACATCCGCGTCCGTCCCATCAATCCTCCCTCCGGTCGTCAACCAGGCGCGCGGAAAGCTCCCGGAGGAACTCCGGAGTGGGACGGTCATGGAACACGCCCCGGCCGGGATGCGCGGGATCGGTCCCGCGGACGAACAGGTACCAGGCTCCGCCGAGGTGCCGGCCGGGATCGTATCCGGGCATGCGCGCGAGGAGGTGCCGGTCCAAGGCCAGGAGGTAGAGGTGGTATTGCAGCAGGTACTGCGAAGCCAGCATCGCCTCGAAGACCGCCTTCGCCGTGTAGTCCTCGGGACGCGGCCCGAGCACGTTCGACTTCCAGTCCACCACGTGGAACCGGCCGTCCTGGCGGAACACGAGGTCGATCTTGCCCGTGAGGTAGCCCCGCACCGGATCGAATCCGAGACGGGAAAGGGCCTCGGGCCAACGGCTCCAGTCACCCGGCCGCCCGTGCCGCGCGGCCACCTCCGCGAGGTCCGCCGGGACGATCCGCCGCAACGGGAGATGGAACGGCACCTCGCAGCGCCAGCCCGACATCGGCACGTCCGACAACCGGAACGAACTTCCGTCGGTCCCGGCCAAGGGCGCCGCCAAGGTCCTGCGGATCTCCCCGACGACCCGCGGGACGAGCCCGGGGATCCTGTAGCCGCCAATCTCCAGGCGTTCGGTCACAAGGCCTTCCAGTCCCGTATCCGTGTCCGCCAAACCCGGAAGCCGCTCGAAGATCGCATGGAGCACCTCGCCCGCCGCCGCGCCGCGGAACGGATCGGGAGGCAGCGGGCTCTCCACCGCGGGCTCGGCGGCGGCTGCCGGCTGGGTGTCCGGCTCGGCGTCCGCCTCCGGCAATTCCCGGGCATGGCCGGTCAGGGACGAGTAGCTCGCGACTCTCCAGTCCGGGGCGACGGTGCCCCGGAAGGCCCTCGGCACCGGCTGGAAGGCGGGATCGGTTGGGGCCGGTTCCGCGGAACCGGTCCGTACGGTCGACTCCAACTCCGTCAACGCCACGCTTCCCGCCGGGAGTGTCGCCATCCAGTCCTCCAGCTCCCCCCGCAGGTCGGCGAATTCCTTCCCGGGCTTCAGCCGTTCCTTCAACCGCTCGGCGACCACGCGCAGCGGGATTCGGTCCGCTCCCGCCGGCGGATGCAACAGCCAGCCGAGCGCCGAACCCTCGGAACCGCCGTTCCTCCGCGGCACCGCCCCCCAAACCACATGGCACCGGTTGCGCGCCCGGGTCAGGGCGACGTAGATGAGACGCAGCCGTTCCGCGATGCCCTCGCCGTCCGCGATCTCCTTCGCCCGTTCGCAGGTCTCGCCGGAACCGGAGACGTCGACGTGCAGGCGCCTTTCGTCGTCGGGATCGTGGAAGGCCACCGGGGAGCCCGGCTTCCTCCGGACGGAGCCGGGCTCCCACAGGAACGGGCAGAACACCACCGGGTACTCCAAGCCCTTGCTCGCATGGATGGTCACCAGCCGGACCGCGTCGTCGTCGCGGTCCAGACGCAGCAGGTGCTCGTCGTCCGGGGAGCCGTCGGCGTCCGCGAGGTGGCGCTCGAACCAGTCGAGGAGCGCCTGCGGACCGAGCCGGGCCGCCGCGGCCGCGCGCTGCAGGATCTCCGCCAGTTGGGCGAGGTTGGTGAAGCGGCGTTCGCCGTCGGGCAGCGGCAAAACACGGTCACGGAGGTCGGAACCCGAAACGAACGCCTCCCACGCGGCGAGGAAGCCCAGTCTCCGCCAACGCTCCCCGTGCTCGGTGAAGGCCGCCACCAGCCGGCTCCAGCGCGCCGGCTGACGTCCGGCCACGTCCAGTTCGCCGGCGCTCCAGCCCACCATGACGCCCGCAGCGGCGGCCCTCAGCTCCCGCTCGGTGGCGCCGGCGACGAGCGCCCGCATCCACAGGCGCAACTGTTCCGCCTCGGGTGTGCCGAAGATGCGCTCCTGGGTTTGGCGCACCGTCGCGATGCCCCGCGCCCGCAACGCGTCCTCCACCAGGACCGCCTCGCCATGGCGGACCACCAGCACGGCGACGTCCCGCGGCCGCAGCCGGACGAACCCGCCTCCGGGCTGTGCGAACCCCGTGCGTGATTCGCCGAGCATCCGCGCGATCCGGTCGGCCACCTTCTCCGCCACCGAGGAGGCCTGCGCCGCCTTCACCGTCTCGCCCGGCCCGGGTTCCCACCAGTCGACCTGCAGCGGCGGACGGCGGACGCCGGCCTCCTCGAACGGGTACCGATCCGCGGGACCGCGCGCCTCGACCGGCTCGAACCCGATCGCCGGCAACACGAACGGATTCGCGCCGGGCCGCCCGAAGACCGCGTTGACGGCTTCCACGAGCCGCGATTCCGACCGGTAGTTCGCCGGCAGTGTGAACCGCCTCGAGACCAGGCCCGCCGCTTCGAGATAGGCGAAGACGTCCGCGCCGCGGACGCTGTAGATCGCCTGCTTCGGGTCCCCCACCAGGCAGAGCAGATGCCGAGTCGTGCCGTCCGCGAACAGCCGCCGGAAGAGGGAGAACTGAACCGGGTCGGTGTCCTGGAACTCGTCGATCAGGGCGGCCCGCATGCGCCGCCGGACCGACTCCACAAGCCCTGGCCCATGATGTCCCTCCAGCGCCTCCGACAAACGCTGGCGCAGGTCGGAGAAGGTCAGGCTGCGCCGGCGTTCCAGGGCCTCGGAAAGCCCCCGTCGGAACCCTTCCACGAACTCCGCCCTCAACGCGGCGGCCCACAACCGCAGACTCCCTTCGTCGACCGCCGTTCCGTCGCCGGCCTCCCGTTCCGCCGCCACCCGGGCGGCCACGGCGCCCGACTCGAAGTCGGGGTCCACCGTGAACTCCGCGAGGTTCTGCAAGGCCCGCGCGAGTTCGCGCAGCGACTCCACCGTCACTCCCGCGGATTCCGCCATCCGCGCTCCCACCGTGCCCGCCTCTCCGTAGAACCGGCGACGCCAGAAGTCGTCCACCCATCGGTCCCGCTCCACGGCGACGTCCGCCGCAAACTCCGCGTCGAAAAGGGTCCGGGTCTCGAACGCGTGCTCCTGCAGGACGCGCTGGCAGAAGCTGTCGATGGTGCAGACCGGCGCCTGTTCGAAGGTCTCCAGCGCGGACGCCAATCGCGCCCCCAGCACGGCCCTGTCGGAACGTTGCAGGATCGCCGAGACCAGCGCGGACTCGCCCGAAGCCGGCAGCGGGCGGCCGGCAGCGGACCGTTGGGCCAAGGCCAGCAGGTTCCGGATCCGGCCGCGCAGCTCCGCCGTGGCCGCACGGGTGAAGGTGACCACCAGGATCTCGTCCACGCGCAGCCCCGTCTCGGCGACCAGTCGCAGGTAGATTCCGGCGATCGCGTAGGTCTTGCCGGTTCCGGCACTGGCCTCCAGCAGCGTGGTCCCGGGCTCCAACGGCGTCTCAAGCAGGTCGAATCGACGGCTCGCGATCACGCGGCACCTCCGGCGCCCGCAGCCTTGCGGCCACCCTTCGACGAACGCTTCGGCTTCGATTCCTCGGCGGCCCGGAACAAGGGCAGGAACCGCTCCACCGAGATCCGCTCGAACTCCGGGTCGAAGGGATCCTCCCCGAGTCGCGAGAAGCAGAGAGTGAAACAGGGATCGCTCCCTTCCCCGCGCACCCGTTCGCTTCCGTCCCACGCTTCGCGCGCCACCCGCAGCGCCGCCTCCCGACGCCAGGCCTCCGGCGCCGTCGGGTTCTCCTCCTCGGCGACACCTCCCGCGTAGGCCAGCCCACATTCCGGAAACGCCGGGACGACCTTCCGCCGCGACGTCTCCATCAGGTCCAGCCAGGCCGCCAACTCGGCCCGCGGATCCCCGGGAACCCGCAGTTCCAGCCGCTTCGGCTCGTCCTTCTCGAGGTGGATCCATCGGCCCACCGACGACGACGGACGGTCCGGCGCCGCGTCGAGGTCCGCGGCACGGCACGCCAACAAGTCGATCCACAACGCCAGGAGGTCCCGAGCACGGACCCGCGCCGGGCGGTGCCGAAGGGGACCGCCGGCGGCGTCCACCGCGACCCGACCCACGAGCAGGCGCTTCCCGACACGGAGGCGGAGGACCCTTTCCTGTGGCCCGCCGTCACCCCGGGCCTCGCCCACCGCCCCGGCGAACCGGCGCATGAGGGACACCTCGTCCTCCCACGCCAGCATTCCGGTTTCGCCCAGCGGCAGCCGGCCGGTCTCCTTCCAGGATGCCGGACCCGGATCCGACCCGGTCGGTTCCCCGAGGAAGTGTTCCACCAGTTCCGTCCTCAGCCCGTGGCGCCCGAGTCCCTCCAACGCGAAGGGTTCCCGCACGGCCAGGATCTCGTCGTCCTTCGGCAGCCGTAGGCCCAGCCGGCGCTCCAGGAACCACCGCGCCGGGTTCGCCGCGAACGCCTGGAGGTCCGCAAGAAGGATGACTCCCGGCTCGGAGGCCTCCGCCACAGGTCCCGTCGTCTGTCCTCCGTCGGGATCCTCCAGGGGGTCCGCGCAGAACCGGGCTGGAAGCCGGCGTGGTCCCGAGAGCAGGCGGGCCGCTCGGGCCGCGCCCGCCGAATGGGTGAACCGCCGCGGGTTGCCGACGAAGTGGTCCGCGCTCCACGGATGCAGCCGGTGCCGCACCACGAGGTCCTTCGCGACATCGTCGCCCCAACGCTCCGCCAGCGTGTCGAGCAGGTCCGCCACGACGACCGACGGCGGAGCCTCGGTGCCGTCTCGGACCGAGAGCCCGGGATGGCTCAGGTACAGCCGCTCGCGGGCCGACAGCACGGTCTCCAGGAACAGGTACCGGTCGTCCTCGCCGCGCGAGGCGTCGCCCGGCGCCGGATGCCGCGCCATCAGGTCGAACTCCGGCACCGGACGCCGACGCGGGAAGGTGTCGTCGGAAAGCCCCAGCACGCACAGCACGCGGGAAGGCACGCTCCGCATCGGCTGGAAGGCGCAGAAGGTCACGCCTCCCGACAGGAACCCCCCGCCGCTCGACGAGGACTCCAGCCGCGTCCGCAACGCCTCGGCCACCACGGCCACGGTGACGGGTCCCGTTTCCCCGGCGGCCGCCAGTCCTCCCAGGGCCTCGCGGACCACGGCGAGGTCGTCCACGGGATCCGTGCCGCAGTCGAAGA
>CAIYXO010000593.1 GCA_903930165.1 uncultured Verrucomicrobiota bacterium
AAGCAGGGCTGCGTGATCCCCGGTTCCTCGGTCCCGGTGGTGGGTCCGTCGGATCCCAGGGTGCCGCGGCTCGGACTCATCCTGATTGCCAACCCCAACTACGCCGGGGAGATTTCCGAGACCCTGAAGCCGCTGGGCTATCAGGGTCGCCTGCTCGTCCTCCAATGAAACTCACCATCGACACCACCGCCGGAACGCTCGTCCGCGAAGACGCCGGCGCCGTCGAGTCCGTGCCGCTCTACTCCGACCGCGCCTTCGACCTGATCTCGGACGAGTGGCTCAAGGTCGGCTGGAACCAGAAGTACTCGTATTCGTTCTCCTGGTTCGGCCGTCCCGTCATCCAGCTTCCGGAGGACATCGTCCGGATCCAGGAGGTGCTCTACCGCGTGAAGCCCGACGTCGTCGTCGAGACCGGAGTGGCCCACGGCGGATCGCTCGTCATGTACGCCTCGTTCTTCAAGGCCATGGGCCGCGGCCGCGTGATCGGCGTGGACATCGAGATCCGTCCGCACAACCGCGCTGCGATCGAGTCGCACGAGCTGTCGGAATACATCGCGTTGGTCGTCGGAAGCTCAACCGCCCCGGAGACGGTCGGAAAGGTCCGCGAAATGGTGAAGCCGGGCGAAACGGTCCTGGTGATCCTCGATTCCGACCACAGCCGGGCCCATGTGGCGGCCGAACTGGAGGCGTATCACGACATGGTCACCCCGGGTTCCTACATCGTGGCCACCGACGGCATCATGAAGGATCTCGAACTGGCTCCACGTGGGCGTCCGGGATGGGCCACGGACAACCCGACCACCGCCGCCGCGGATTTCGCCGCCGCGCATCCGGAGTTCCTGTTGGAACAGCCGGCATGGCCCTTCAACGAGAGCAACCTCACCCGCAACCTGACCCACTGGCCGGGCGCCTACCTGCGACGTCTCCGCTGAGCGGGTCATGCAGCCGAATCCCCAGATGCCAGCGGCCGGGCCCTTCTTCTCCATCCTCCTCCCGACGCGGAACCGTTCGGAGATCGTGGGCGGCGCGATCCGCTCGGTCCTGGAGCAGTCGGAGACGGACTGGGAGTTGATCGTGTCCGACAACGACGAGTCCCCGGAGAAGACGCGGGACGTGGTGGCCGCCAACCCCGATCCCCGGATCCGGTATCTGCGCACCAGCGGACAGCTCTCGATGCACCACAACTGGGAGAACGCGTTGAAGGCGGCCCGCGGTTCGTGGATCCTTGTCCTCGAGGACAAGCAGAGACTCGCGCCGAAGGCGTTGCGCTTCCTGCGCTCGGTCTGCTCGCGAAACCCGGACAGCCTGGTCTCCTACCCGTTCGTCATCGCGCCCCGCGAGGACCTCGAGAGCCCCCGGGACGAGCCCAGGCAACGGAGGTACTCCTGCGAGTCCGTGGTGGACGAGTTCTGCCGCTTCAGCCCGCTCTACTGGGACATTTTCCCAAGGGCCCTCACCTCCTGTACGCCGCGGCATCTGTTCGACCGTGCCCGGGAGAAGAGCAGTACCGGGTTCGTCTTCAGCTACATCACACCGGACTACACCTCCGGATTCCA
>CAIYXO010000594.1 GCA_903930165.1 uncultured Verrucomicrobiota bacterium
GAACTCCAGCACCTTGGGTCCGGCCGCGGTCAGCATCACTCCTGGGTAGAGCAGTCCGCGGAAGTCGATGCCCTCGGCGGCGCATCCACGAAGCCACGGTTCGAGGATGGAGCAGCCGACGGATTCCAGTTCGGCGGCGGTGAGGAACGGCGCCGGCGAGTAGGCTCCCATGCCGCCGGTGTTCGGGCCCAGGTCGCCGTCGGAGATGCGCTTGTGGTCCTGGGCGGTGGGGAAAAGACGTGCCGTCGTGCCGTCGCACAGCGCATGGAGGGAGATCTCCATGCCCTCGAGCAGTTCCTGGATGACGACCGTCGCCCCGGCCTTGCCGAAGGCGTTGCGCACGAGGATCTCGTCGATGGCGGCATCGGCCTCGGCGACCGAGTGGGCGAGCAGCACGCCCTTGCCCAGGGCTAGGCCGTCGGCCTTCACGGCACAACGCCCGCCCAGTTCCGCGGCGAAACGGCGTGCCGCATCGGCCTCCTGGAAGACGCCCGAGCGGGCGGTCGGGATGCCGTGTCGTTCCATGAAATCCTGGGAGAAGGACTTCGACGCCTCGAACAGCGCGGCCTTCCGGTTGGGGCCCCAGATCCGGAGACCCGCCTCCTGGAACAGGTCCACCACGCCCAAGGCCAAGGGGTTGTCCGGGCCGACCACGGTGAGGTCGACGGATTCCGTGCGGGCAAACGCCAGCAGGCCCTGAAGGTCGTCCACGGCCAGCGCCACGTTCCTCACGGGCCGGCCGTTCCTGAGGATCTCCAGTTCCGTGCCGGCGTTGCCCGGCGCGCACCACATCTCGTCGATCCGCGGGGACTGGGCGAGTTTCCAAACCAGCGCGTGCTCCCGGCCGCCGGAACCGATCACAAGGACCTTCATCAGTCCGCGGAGTCAACCAACCCGGTTCCCTCCGAAAAAGGCATTTTCGAGCCCGCCCGTCGCGGGCCTCCACCACGAGATCCATGCGGCGGGCTCCACCGGGGTCACGAGGTGCCCGGCGGATCCATGAGCAGGACTCATCCACCGGGTCCGCTGATTGAAGCAAATACCGCTCAATCCCGACTGAAAAGATCCGATTCGGGTATTGGCCTGACCCGCCACAACCATGCCTGAACGAATCATCGGACTTGCGGACGAGATCTCCACCTTGGTTTCCAAGAGGGTTGGAGACATCCATCGGATCACCATGACGTCGAAGCTGCTCGCGATGAACGCCTCCATCGAGGCTGCACGGGCAGGCCAGGCCGGGGTCGGCTTCGCCGTCGTCGCCAGCGAAGTGAAGTCCGTCTCCGACCAGATCTCCAAGATCGTGGGCGGCCTCCAGGAGGGGCTGGACCCGCGCATCCGGGAACTCAACAGCCTGGGCGACGCCCTCGTTGCGCGCCTCCGGGGGACCCGCCTCACCGATCTCGCCCTCAACATGATCGAGATCATCGACCGCAACCTGTACGAGCGTTCCTGCGACGTGCGCTGGTGGGCCACCGATTCGGCCGTGGTCGACTGCGCCACCCGCAAGGAGGCGGAGACGTCCGCCCACACCAGCCGCCGGCTCGGCGTGATCCTCGACTCCTACACCGTCTACCTGGACCTGTGGGTCATCGACCTCGAGGGCCGTGTCCTGGCGAACGGGCGTCCCGACCGCTACCCGGCCGCCACGATGCAGAACGTGTCCAACACGGCGTGGTTCCGGGATGCCATCGGCACCTCCGACGGCACCGAGTTCACCGTCGCCGACATCGCGCCGGTTCCGGCGTTGGAGAACCGCCTCACGGCGACCTACGCGGCGGCCATCCGCGAGAACGGCGAGACCCACGGCAAGCCGATCGGCGTGCTCGGCATCTTCTTCGACTGGCAGGCCCAGTCCCAGGCGGTGGTCGACGGCGTCCGGCTGAGCCCGGAGGAGAAGGCCAACACCCGCTGCCTGATCATCGACCGCAACCTCCGTGTCATCGCGGCGTCGGACCACCGGGGCGTGCTGTCCGAGGAGTTCGCTCTGCACACCGATGGACAGCATCAGGGCACCCACATGAGCGCCGAGGGGCTTCTCACCGGGTTTGCGTTGACCCCGGGTTATGAGACCTACCGGGGGTTGGGCTGGTACGGGATCGTCCAGCAGAGGATCGAGCAGCGGAAGGCCAAGGGCCGCCCGAACGTCCTGGCGCCAGCCACCAACCTCCGTTCCACCCCGAGGATGGGATCGACGGCGTTGACCCACGTCTGAGCACCACGTACCAATGAACGGTCGTCGGGCCGATGGCCGTCGACGATCCCGTGGATGGCTCCGCTCAGATCACGACTTCGGTGCCGATTCCCGCGTCGGTGAATATCTCCAACAGCACCGAATGCGGCACGCGGCCGTCGACGAAGGAAACCTTCTCGATGCCCGCCTTGAGGGCCGTCACGGCGCTGTCCACCTTGGGGATC
>CAIYXO010000595.1 GCA_903930165.1 uncultured Verrucomicrobiota bacterium
TGGGGTGATTCAGACGGGATGAAATCACCCCCCGCCGCTCCGGAATGCCTCTGGGGAAAAGGCAGGGGGACAAAACAAAAGGAGTCCCCTCATGAACCTCATCCAAACCCTCACCGACCGCATCATCGCCTCACTCGAAGCCGGCAAAGCCCCATGGCACAAGACCTGGCAAGGCGGCCTGCCCGCCAGCCTCTCCACCGGGCGCGAGTATCGGGGGATCAACATCTTCCTGCTGGGCACCCAGGAATTCAGTTCGCGGTACTGGGTCACGTTCCGCGAAGCCCTCCGCCTCGGCGGCCATGTGCGGAAGGGAGAGAAGGCGACGCCGATCGTGTACTGGAAATGGCGCGCGCCGGAGGAAATCGCCAAGGCCGAGCGCGAAGGCCGAAGGACGCCGCCGTGCTATCCCTTCATCAGCCACGTCTTCAACCTCGACCAGGTCGAAGGCCTCGCCCGGCCTGAGAACGACGTCCACCACGAACCGCATCGGCGCCTGGAGATCGCCGATCTCATGCTGGAGATGATGCCTTCCAAGCCGGAGATCCAGCACGCCCTGAGCTTCAGCCCCTGCTACATTCCCGACTTCGACCGGATCCAGCTTCCGCACCTCTCGCAGTTCACCAGTGCCGAGAACTACTTCTCCGTGCTCTTCCACGAGCTGATCCACTCCACCGGACACCCCAGGAGATTGAACCGCCTCGCCCAGGACTCCGGGAACCGTTCCGAGCGCTATTCCTTCGAGGAACTGGTGGCCGAGTTCGGCGCCGCCTTCCTCTGCGCTTTCTGTGGCATCCGGACGGCTCAGGTGGAGGCGCTCCAGACGAGCTACATCGCCGGCTGGGCCACGGTGTTCCGCAAGGATCCCATGGTCCTGCTCCGAGCCGCTTCGGCAGCCCAGAAGGCCGCCGACTTCATCCGGGGCAAGGTCGTGACCGAAGCCCGCGACGTCGAAGTCAGTACACCGACCGAGTCAGTCGGTGCCGTCGCCTGAGTCGGCTTCGCTCTGTCCGGAGGCCTCGCGGCCCTGGACGGGCCGGGGGACCCGGCGGATGCGGACGACGTGCGTCGGCTGTGTTCCCGGATGGTCGCCTTGTTGCACAATGCGGCTGACCTGCCCCCGGGCGAGTCCGACATAGAGGCCATGCAGGCCTCTCCCGGTGATGACCACCGTCTCTTCCGGAAACTCCAAGGCCAGCCGCTCCGCGCTGTAGGTCATCGACTGGAGACGGTGGTAGGCGTGGAAGAAGCCCTGCTTCTGCTGGTAGAACCGGATCCCCGCCGGGCGCTCTTCCTTGGCGAAGGGTTCCTCTTCGCCCGGGAACTCGGCTCCGGGATCCACGGGCGTCGACACGGTCGGCGCGGCGGAAGGATGGGTGCGCAGCATAGGTCAGATTCCCAGGCCGACGGTGGGTTGCAGGATTTCCCGGTGCTTCGGGGGCATCGACTCCAGGAACTCGAGCGCTCCCTTGCGGTCTCCGCTGCGGCGGACCATGGCGCGCAGTTCCTCGACGTCGTGGGTGAAGATCTCCACCCGCTCCCGGCCCCGTGAGGTGCTGACGTAGAACTGGTTCCTGTTGGTCGCCATCATCGAGTTGGCTCCCATGGCCACGTACACGTGGTCCACCGTGCGCCCTTGTGCCGTGTGGCTCGTGACACAGTAGCCATGGGTGAAGCTGCGGAAGTCCGGCGGAAGGACCCGTCCGTCGGTCAGCTCGATGGCGCCGTTTTCGCGCAAGGCCTGCACGGTCACCACGCTGCCATTGACCACTCCGGCTTCCCGTCGGTTGCCCCGGATGAGCAGCGTCTCTCCCTCGGCGACCGGAATCTCCCGCACCCGGGACACCTCGAAGCAGGCAACCTGCTTGCGGGTGATCCGCACCTCCCGACCTGTGGCATCAAGTCCGATGACACCGTCGCCGTCGACCCGGTCGACCGTCAGCGACGTCCCGCGCGAGACCACCGCCGTGGAGCGGTGGAAGTTCAGCACCAGTTCGCCGCTGTAGCCCTTCCATTCGCACTTCTGCGCCCGGGTCCAGTTCTGCGGTTCGTGCACGCCCACCATCGTTTCCTTCTGGCCCAAGCGTCCCGCCGCCTGAAGACCGCGCCGGACCTCTTCGGTGACCGTTTCAATCTCCTGCCAAGTCGGGCTGACAATCAGAGCCGACTTCTCCGCCGCCAACGAATCCACGTAGCGATCCACCAGCTTGCCGTAGCGATCCTCCGGCGCTGTTTCGTGGAGGGCTCCAATCGACTCCAGCCGTTCGAGCGCCTCATTGCCGTGTCCGGCGGAGAAGGCTTCGATCGCTTCCCGGTACACTCCCCGGCTCTGACGTCGGATGCCGTTGAGTTCAATGGGCTGCAAGGCGCTGCGTTCCTCCAGCAACCGAAGCGCATCGCCCGCCTCGATGCCGGCGTGCTGCCGGGTGTCGCCACACAGCACCACCCGGGCCCCCTCGCGTTGGGCCACACCGAGCAGGGTGTGCATGTCGTTCAACGAAAGCAGCCCCGCCTCATCGACCAACATCACGCCGCCTCGGACCCGTCCCTGCCCTTCCGGCGACGCCAGAAACCCTTGGGTCGTCGTGGCTCGGGGCAATCCCGGGCGGTTCAACGCATCACAGGCAGCACAGGTCGGGGCGAGCACCAGGACCGCTTGGCCGGACTCCAGGAGCGCCCGGTGAATGCCGTGGAGCACCTCGCTCTTGCCGGATCCGGCGGCACCTCGAAGCAA
>CAIYXO010000596.1 GCA_903930165.1 uncultured Verrucomicrobiota bacterium
ATCCGCAACACGCTGCGCTACCAGCTTTCGAACCTCTACGACTTCAACCCGGCCACCCAATCCGTCGCCGACGGGTCCCTGACCGGTCTCGACCGTTGGATCCTCAACGAGTTCGGGACGCTGGAGGCGGACGTGGCGAAGGCCTACGACGCCTACGAATTCCACGTCGTCTACCAGCTGGTGTCCCAGTTCTGCGCCGTGCAGCTGAGTGCGCAGTACCACGACGTGGTGAAGGACCGCCTCTACACCGATGCCGCGAATTCCCCGCGTCGCCGCAGCACCCAGACCGCATTGCACCGGATGGTCAGCCGCCTGAGCCAGATGCTGGCCCCGATCCTGGCCTTCACCGCGGACGAAGCCTGGGAGTTCATTCCCGGCGTGACCGAGAAGTCCGTGCATCTGAGCCGCTGGACTCCGTCATTGGTTGCGGTCGGGGGCGACTCCGTGTGGAAGAGCCTCTTCTCGCTGCGTGAGAAGGCCTTGCCCGAGCTGGAAAAGGCCCGTCAGGCCAAACAGATCGGCAAAAGCCTGGACGCCGTGCTGCACATCGCGTTGACCGCGACCGAGCTTGCCTCGCTGGGTGCCCACGGCGAATCGCTGCGCGAGCTGTGCAACGTCTCCGGCCTTTTCCTCACCGAGGCCGCCGAGCCTTCGGTACGGGTCCAGATGGCTTCCGAACTGGGCTGGAAGAAGTGCGAACGCTGCTGGCACTGGGAGCCCAACGTCGGGGTCGATCCCGAGCACCCGACGATCTGCGCCCGATGCGTGGAGGCGGTGAAGACCCACGCGGTGGGTTGACCCGAAGCCGGCAGGGAGACCGATGAAGCGACCGTCGCTCTCCCCTCCTACTTCCCCTTCCGATCCTTGCGCTGGAGTTCCCGCAGGGGCCGCCAGCCGATCCGGATCACCTTCTCCCGCTCCAGGATCGCCCGGACCTCGGGGTCGTTGGTGAAGGTCTCGAACTCCTCCGAACGCGTCTTCCAGCTGTTGGTGATCGCCTTCAACTCGTCCGTCGGCTTCCCGGCGTGGACGTAGAGCTCGGTCACACCGGGCTTCAACGACGCCAGCTTCCGCTTCCAGTAGCCGTTCGGGTCCTTCGGCATGTCCTTCAGGTCCTCGTAGACGAAGTCGTCGGGGAACACGATTCCGCGGGCCGCGAACGCCGCCCGCTGTCCGGCGCCACCGAACTTCTCCAGGGTCTCCTGTGAGGCCATGCGGACCGGGAGGTCGAACTCGACGGCGAGCTTCAGGTACTGCTCCACGTACGCGGGGTTCAACTGCAGCGTCCCCATGTGCGAGTCGAGGTGCGTGACATCGACCCCGTGATCCAAGGCCTTCCGGACCTGGGCGCGGGCCTCGATGTAGGCCTCCTCGGGCTTCGCCTTCGCATACACCTGCGGGACCTCGTGCCACAGGTAGCCCTCGGGATCGATGAGGCCGGGGACCTCGGTCCGCGGAGCGACCGGGCCCCAGCGGTACACGCGCCACTCCGAAGTCTGAACCAGATGCAGCCCGAAATCCTTCTCGGGATGCGCCTTCGCGTAGTTCGCGATCTCCAGGAACCACGGGCAGGGAACCATGATCGTCGAACTGGTCATCAGTCCCCTCTCCATCGCCTCGATCGTGGCGAGGTTGGCCGTGTGGCACATGCCGCTGTCGTCGCCGTTAATGATGAGGAGACGGGAACCCGCGGGATATCCCAACCGTTCCACCAGGCTGGGCGCATCGGCGGCCTGCAGCCAGGCAGGCAGGGCGGCGACCAATGAGAGCACGGCTCGAGTCCAACGGGGAAACATCATGGACCAGACCTATCCGCGTCAGCCGTGGCTTGCACCACGATTCTGGACGGGGAGCGGCACGGAAACGAGAAGGCCGGATGCCACGGTTGAAGGCGGCACCCGGCCCTGTCCCCGACCCCGGGCCGGCGGGGCGGCCCGGAGCTCAACCGACGAAATCCTTCTCCTCCGGCCGGACCACCAGGACGGGACACGCGGCATGCCGGACGATCTTCTCCGCGACGCTCCCCATGAGCACATGCTTGATGCCCGTGCGGCCGTGGGTGGTGATGACGAGGAGGTCAACCCCCAACTCCGGAACCGCGGCGGTGATCTCCTGCCAAGGGCGCCCGATCCGGACCTCGATGTTGGAGTTCTTCGCCGAATCGAGGCCCTCGGCAACCTTCTGCAACCGGGCCTTGATGGCGCCGAGATGCTTCATCTCCTCCTCCGGAGATGGCGCCGGCACATAGCCGAACTCCGAGGGCAGCACGATCGGCTCCACGACATGGATCAACGTGATCGCCGCGCCGAAGGTGCTCGCAAAGGCGTCGGCGTAGGCGATCGCCTTTCCGGAGGAGGTGGAGAAGTCGACCGGGACGAGGATCCGGGTCGGATGCAGCCTCGGGGCCTTCGGCTCTGGCAGCGGTGCGACCGCGGCGCGATGTCCGGTGGCG
>CAIYXO010000597.1 GCA_903930165.1 uncultured Verrucomicrobiota bacterium
CGGACATCTGGGCTTTGAGTTCTTCCACGCTTCGGACAGTCTGCTTTCGGGTCATGGTTCCTTTGAGGTTCGGTGTGCTTTGCTCGCCTCCGTTCCTCCCATGACCCTTTCCCCTTTTGCAGAACTTTCCGGACACTACCCTTTCTTCAGGACACCGGATAGCCCATGAAGCCGCCGACCCTGGCCATCAATGGCATTCAGACTGGCACTTGGGGTTGATGCCAATGCCCATCGATCCACCACCCCGGAATCGGGTTGGATTACCATGGCAAATTCGGCACGGCTTATCCTCCCCGATTGCCAGGATCAGGCGACAACGGCAGCCTGAGACATGACCTTCCCTTTCCATCATGGCATCGCCGCCATTCTGGTCGCGTGCCTCGGGCTGAAGGGAGCCGACTTCAAGTCTCCACCCGACACGGAGAAGTCGCCTTCGCGTCCACTGGCTCCGTATGAAGCCGCAGCGGGATGGAGGCTTCCCCCAGGATTTTCCGTCTCCGTGGTGGCCGCGGAGCCCGACGTGCGGCAGCCCATCGCCCTGAGCTTCGATCCGCGGGGCAGACTCTGGGTGGCTGAGAACTTCACCTATGCGGAGCCACCGGTGCTTTTCTCAACCAACCTCGACGACCGCGTCCTGATCCTGGAGGACGCCGACCATGACGGCCGGGCCGAGTCGCGGAAGGTGTTCCTCGACGGCCTCAAGCTGTTGACCAGCGTGGAGACGGGTCTGGGTGGGGTCTGGCTGCTCTGCCCGCCACGCCTTCTGTTCGTGCCCGACCGCGATGGCGACGACGTTCCGGATGGGCCGCCCGAGACGATCCTGGACGGCTTCGACACCACCACGGGCAGCCACCATACCCTGGCCAACGGGCTGCGCTGGGGACCCGACGGATGGCTCTGGGGCCGCGTCGGGATTTCAAGCCCCACCCGGGTTGGGCGTCCCGGCGACCCGGAATCCGCAAGGGTCAACATGGGGGGCGGCATCTGGCGCTATCATCCCCGGACACGCAGGGTCGAGTCGGTCGCCCATGGCACGACCAATCCGTGGGGCGACGACTGGAACGCCGAAGGCGAGCCCTTCTTCATCAACACCGTCATCGGCCACCTGTGGCATGCCATTCCAGGCGCCCACTACCGCCGGATGTATGGCGAGGATCCCACTCCCTTCGTCTATTCGCCGATCGAGCAGCATGCCGATCATTTCCACTTCGACACCGGCGCCGGATGGACCTGCTCCCGGGCGGGACAACAGGACGGCACCGTGGCCTCCGGCAGCGACTCCCTGGGTGGAGGACACGCCCACACCGGGCTGATGATCTACCAGGGAGGCAATTGGCCGGCCGAGTACGAAGGAGCCCTTTTCACGCTCAACCTGCACGGCCGTCGCATCAACCGGGAACGCCTTGAACGGAAGGGGTCGGGGTACGTTGGCCGGCATTCCCCGGACTTCGGGTTCTCACCGGATCCGTGGTTCCGTCCGACCGACATCATCCAAGGTCCTGACGGTGCCGCCTACATCGCCGACTGGTCGGACACCGGTGAGTGCCACGAGCACGACGGTGTCCACCGGAGTTCCGGCCGCATCTACCGCCTCGCCTTCACCAACTCGCCGGCATCCGGCGCGGCCTTCGGTCGCAATCCTTCACTGGAAGACCTTCTCGAAAGCCAATCTGGAAGCTCGGAGTGGCGGAGACGCATGGGCAGGGCTCTCCTGAGGGACAAGGCCGCGGCAAGCGGCCTCGGGGAAACGGTGCTCCCGGCGCTCCAGGAGAAACTGGCGGTCGACCCGTCACGCTTGGGGCGTCTCCGTACGCTCTGGGCCCTCGTGGCGATCGAGGGAACCAGTCCCGAGCTGCTCCGACGGCTTTTGAGGGACCCCGACGAACATGTCCGCAGCTGGGCCGTTCGCCTGCTCGCCGACGAGTTTCCAGCACCCGGTAACCCGACGGTGGGAGAGCTGACAGCCCTTTCCCAAACCGACCGTTCCGCGCTTGTCCGGCTCTACATCGCCTCCGCGCTCAGGAAGCTTCCGCATGGGAATCGAATCCCGATCCTCAAGGCGCTGAGTCTCCGGCCGGAAGACGACGCGGATTCGAATCTGGGGCGGATGCTTTGGTTCGCGCTGGAACCGCTGACGGAGACCCATCCCGAAGAGGCGCTGGAGATCGCGGCAGGTTCCAGGATCCACCTCCTGAGACACAACTTGGCGCGGCGGATGACGGAAGACCTGTCTCGCTTCAGCACCCAGGTCGGAAGACTCCTGCTGAAGGCCACGGACCGTCCCTCCACCGAGCAGTTGGACGTGCTGGAGGCCCTCGCCATCGGTCTTCGAGGCGCTCGAAGAGTCGCCCCTCCGGGCACCTGGCCCGCGGCTTCGGCCCGGTTCGCGACCAGCCAGGATGCGCGAGTCCGCGAGTTGGCCGTCGAACTGGGATCCGTCTTCGGCGACGGCCGCGCCATCGATGCGCTGATGGCGACCGCGCGGAACAAGCAGGCGGATCCTGTCGCACGCAGGTCCGCCTTGGCGGCCGTCATGGAGGCACGGCCCGAGGGACTTGGCGCGCTGCTTCAGGAGTTGGTCGAGGAGCGTGAGCTTTGGACGGAGGCCCTTTCGGGCCTGATACGGATCGACTCCCCTTCGGCACCCTCCTTGATCGGCGGCAAGCTCCGCTGGATGCAGCCCCCGGACAGGGCGCGGGTCATCGCCGCCGCGGCCGCCCGGGTGGCCACGGCAAGGGCCGTCGTCGAGGCCGTCGCCGACAGGCGAATCGCCGCCACGGACCTTTCCCCGGCGGTGGCCCGTCAAATGGTTGGCTTGGGCGACGAGACGCTGGCGCGTCGGCTCGCGGAAACCTGGGGAACCGTCGGTGCCACGGATCCCGATCTGCGCAAGTCGATCGAGCGGTTTCGTGGGGAACTGTCGGCGGCAGGGGGTACGGAGGACCGAGTCGCGGGCCGACGCCTTTTCCAGCGGGTATGCTCGGCCTGCCACAAACTGTACGGCGAAGGCGGTGAACTGGGACCGGACCTCACCGGCTCAGGTCGCTCCGACCTGGGTTACCTGCTGGAGAACGTCGTCGCCCCCAACACGGTCGTGGCGGCCGACTATCGGATGACGGTGGTCCAGACCAAGGACGGACGAATCCTCAACGGCCTGCTTCGGTCTCCGAGTCCGGGAAGCATCATCTTGATGACGTCCTCCGGGGTCCTGACCTTGGACCGCAGCGACGTGGAGAAGATCGAGACACAATCCGTGTCGATGATGCCCGAAGGCCTGCTCGACGGACTGTCGCCGGAGGAACGCCGCGATCTTGTGGCTTACCTGCGCCATCCGACCCAGGTCGGCCTTCCGGCAAAGGACTAGCCGAAGTGCCAAAAAG
>CAIYXO010000598.1 GCA_903930165.1 uncultured Verrucomicrobiota bacterium
CCACCTGCCCGGCGACCGGCGGGATCATTTCGAGAGCCTCAAGGATGTCTGGGAAATGTTCCGGATCGTGATCGAGGAACGGAAGCGCCGGGAGGTGGACCCCACCCTTTCCGTGATCCGTGAATGCATCGCGGAAGCCGACAAGGATCCCGCCACCACGACCTACACCCGCGACCGCCTGCGCGAGATGCAGGGATTCCTCGTCACCACCACCGGGTGGTATGCGACCTTCCGGGGTTGGCCCACCTCCGTCCTCACCCGCTTCTTCGGCCTTGCGGAAAAGGCCCGCAAACTTCTCGGCCTCACTGGAGACTGATTCCCCATCGATTCCGCTTCCCCTTTTTTGAAAGAACATTTCAGCCATGACAGAAACTACGGACACTACAATCAATACGGCGGCAGCGGAGGTCTATTTCGACGACCGTTGTCCGTTGTGCTGCGCCGCGGTTGGCCGGTGGGCTCCGGTCTTCGAGCCGCGTGGGATACGGTTCCACGGCATGCGTGAGATCCGGATCCGACGGATCCTCCGGATCGAAGAGGAAGGTTTTCCCAAGGAGATGCGTCTGCGCCGACGCGACGGCTCGTTCCTCGGCGGAATCGATGCCATCGCGTGGATGTGTCGCCGCGCTCCCGGACTCTGGATAGCCGGGGTGCTGATCTCGACTCCTGGCATCCACTGGATGGCGAGCCGGATCTACCGTTGGGTCGCCCGCAACCGGTTTTGCCTGGGCGACCTGTGCGAGGTGATACCGCGACCTGCGAACCGTCGCCATCCGGTGACCATCCCCTTCCTGGAGATGCCGTGAACCTTGCCGTCCAGCCTCTCGAGGGCCACGTCGCCAGGAGAATCCTGGTCAATTGCCGAACCCGCCCCGGGAATCTCGCCCACCTCCTGCCGGCGCCCTTGCGTCCACAGATCATGGAAGGGGAAGCCATCTTCGGGCTTTGTTGGATCCGCTTGGAATCGGTCCGGCTGTCGGGCTGGCCACGGTGGAGCGGACTGTCGATGGACAACCTCGCCCATCGGATCGCCGTCGAGTGGACCGAAGCCGGCCAGGTTCGTACCGGAGTCTACATCTTCCGCCGTGAAACCAGTCTGGGGCTTGCCGCCTGGTCGAGCGGCCGGGTCGTTCCGGGAGCGATGCGCCTGGCGATGTTCAACTCCGAGGAGTCCCCGGATACATGGAACCTTGAGCTGCGCACCCCGCGTTCGGAGGCCGACGTGGACCTGGCCGCCCGCATCTCGGACGGAGTGTCCTCCGACTCCGTGTTCGGCTCGATGGAGGGCCTCCAAAGCTTCCTCGAAGCCGGGGCCATCGGCTGGTCCGAAAACCGGCGCGGCGATCGGATCGAAGCGGTGCACATGGCCATGGACCGTTTCCGGGTGCGGCCCCTGGAAGTCGGCCGGCTCCACTGCAGATGGTTCGATCGGCAGCTCGCGAACCGCCGGTGGCACGTGGACAGCGCCGTCCTTATGGAACCCACCGGAGTCCGATGGTCGGAGGTCGGATCCTTCGCGGTCGGAAAGCGGCAACCGTCGACACCCAGGATCGCATGAAGATCGTCATCCCCGGCGGCACCGGACAGGTCGGGACGGCTACGGCCCGGCATTTCCACGCCTTGGGGCATGAGGTGGTCGTCTTGTCGAGATCGCCCCGCCCGGCGCCCTGGAGGACGGTCCCGTGGGACGGTCGATCGGTCGGCGGATGGGCATGGGAACTGGAAGGCGCGGACCTCGTGCTCAATCTGGCCGGCCGCAGCGTCAACTGCCGCTACGGCCCGGGAAACCGCGACGAGATCCTGAATTCGCGGGTCGACTCGGTCCGCGCCGTTGGAGCCGCCCTCAACGCCGTGCGGCGACCACCGGGTCTGTGGCTGCAGATGAGCACGGCGACGATCTACGCCCACCGCTTCGACGCTCCCAACGACGAGGTCCACGGTCTCATGGGAGGCGGAGAAGTCGGGGCGCCCGACACCTGGAGTTTCAGCCACAAGGTGGCCGAGCGCTGGGAAACGGCGCTGACGGAGTCGCCCACGCCGGGCACACGACGGATCCTCCTGCGAACGGCCATGGTGATGACTCCGGATCCGGGAGGTGTCCTCGACAGGCTGCTACGTCTGGTCCGGTGCGGACTCGGAGGTCCGGCCGCTGGTGGAAGGCAGTATGTCTCCTGGATCCACGAGACCGACTTCCTCGCCGCGCTGGAGTTCCTGATGGCCCATCCGGAGATCGACGGTCCGGTGAACCTCGCCGCACCGCAGCCCCTGCCGAACCGCGAATTCATGGGGCAACTCCGGACGGCCTGGGGCTCCCCGTTCGGTCTGCCGGCCACGCGGTGGATGTTGGAGATCGGAGCCTTCGTCCTGCGCACGGAAAGCGAACTGTTGCTGAAGAGCCGCCGCGTGGTGCCGGGCAGACTATCCGAGGCCGGGTTCCGGTTCCTGTTCGCGGACTGGTCCGGAGCCGCCAGCGACCTTTGTCGCCAGGTTCGCCATCGCCAATGTGCACCATGAACACCCCAATGGAGCGGCCTCCCCGCCACCTCCTCCAGCCTGGGAAGGGTTCGGGCGTTTCCACAACGCCGGCCGGCCTGGTCCGTGGAGCTGCTCCGGCGCCTGGAGGCGTGCTGCGACGGGAAACCAGGGAGACCTGGTTCGGGACGGTCCCCGGAGGCTTGGTCCGGTCGGACGATCGCTGCGACAGCTGCTCGCTCGTCACCGGACTCTGGGACCGGCCGGAGCGCCCGAAAAGGTTTGGCGCCGGATACGACAATCCCGGCATCCACGGCGTCCTCGTCGATCCCCGGGATCCGCCCCGGGTGGGCGTGATTGATTCCTGCGGCGGGTACTGGGCCAGCGGCGACGATTGGATGCCGATGGCGGTGCGGTTTCGCCCGGTGTTGGCGGTCCGGTTCGTCTGAACCGCCCGCAGCTCCGCAAAATGCTTTGCGTTCCGCGCGGGCGCCCGCATAACGCGCGTCCGACGCGATGAAAGAACTGGTCCCCACGCCGCCCCCGATCCTCCAGAACCGGCATGCCGAGGTCCGTGAGCTGTTCCAGCGCCATGTGGTGCCGAGCTACGGACGCTTCGACCTCGCCCTGAGCCACGGTGCGGGCAGCCAGGTGTGGGATGTGAGCGGCAAGCGTTACCTCGACCTCGGTGGCGGCATCGCCGTCTGCAGCCTCGGACATGCGCACCCCGAGATCACCGAGACGCTGGTGGAGCAGTCCCGCCGCCTCGTCCACGCCTCCAATCTCTACTACAACGAGCCGCAGGGGCGTCTGGCCTACGAACTCAGCCGCCGGATCGCGCCGGGCAAGGTCTTCTTCTGCAACTCCGGCGCCGAGGCCAACGAAGGTCTCTACAAGGTCGCCCGCAAGTTCGGCCACGACGAGGGACGCTTCGAGATCCTCACCGCGGTGAACTCATTCCACGGGCGGACGCTCGGCGGGATTTCCGCCACCGGTCAGGACAAGGTGAAGAAGGGGTTCGAACCCCTCGTGCCCGGCTTCCGACACATCCCGTTCAACGACCTCGACGCCGCGCGCGAGGCCCTCTCGCCGGCCACCGTGGCGATCCTCATCGAAGGCATCCAGGGTGAGGGCGGCATCACGCCGGCCAGCGCGGAATACCTCCTGGGACTCCGCCGGCTCTGCGACGAGAAGCGGATCCTGCTGCTCGTCGACGCCGTCCAGTGCGGCCACTTCCGCTCCGGCCGCTTCCAGAGCTTCCAGCGGGTCCTGGAAGGCGTGCCGGGAGGCGAGGCTTTCGTGCCGGACGGGATCTCCATGGCCAAGTCCCTCGGCGGCGGGTTTCCGATCGCCGCGTTCTGGCTGCGAGAGGAAGTCCACGGCGTGAAGCTTTGCGACATCCTCGGACCCGGAACGCACGGCACCACCTTCGGTGGAACGCCGCTGGGCTGCGCCGTCGCGTTGAAGATCCTGGAAGTGATCGAACGGGACCGTCTCGCCGAGAACGTTCGCCAGACCGGCGAGTACCTGCGGTCGGCGATCGAGGAACTTTCTGGCCGCCATCCGGACGTGGTGAAGGGTGCCCGCGGATTGGGCTTCATGCTGGGCATCGAACTCGGCGAACCTTCGGGGGTCCGCGCGTTCGCGTCCTCGGACAAGGCCCCGAGCCTCGTCCTGGTCAACCGGTTGCATGAAGCCGGCGTCCTGACCATCCCGAGTGGAAACCAGATCGTGCGGCTCCTGCCGGCCCTGAACCTGCCGAGGTCGCAGGCCGAGGAAGGCATGGCCATCATCGGGCGCGTGATCGCGTCGCTGGCCTGAGCGGCCCGGGACCGGCTCAGAGCACGATCCGGGAATTCTCCCGGAGCCAGCGCTCCGAAACCTCGAAATCGGGGCAGAGGCGGCGCACCTCGTCCCAGAACCGTTCCGAGTGGTCCATGTGACGCCGGTGGGCCAGTTCGTGGAGGATCACGTAGTCCCGGACGGCCTCCGGCACCTGCACGAGGCGCCAGTTGAGCGAGACGACGCCCCGTGGAGAACAGGAGCCCCAGCGGGTGCGCTGATTGCGGACCGCAACCCGGGCCACGGCGATCCCGTGCCTGGAGGACAGTTCCGCGACCCGCGCGGGAAGCTCGGCGGCGGCCAGTTTCCTCAGGACCGCGGTTCCCCTTGCGAGCAGGCCGGAGTCGCGGATCCGCGGCACCGGGAAGCCAGCCTCCCCGAGAAGCAGGCTCCGTCCGTCCTCGGAAATCGACAGCGGAACCTGGACGCCACGGAAACGGATCTCGGGGCGGAGGGGATCCGCGACGTTGCGGGCGGAATCCGCGAGGTGGGCGCGGTATCGGGATTCCAGCCATTCCGCGTGCCGCACCAGGAAGTTCCTGGCTTCGCCGAGGCTGCCGAAGCGTGGGACGGTGACGCGGGCGACCCCGTCTCGCCGCAGCAGCAGGCGGTAGACCCGCGCCTTCGGATGGCGGATGAAGTCCACGGGCAGCGGCCGGCCGGCCAAGGCGACCGTCTCCGTGGCCAGGAGCCGTTCGCCCGCACCCAGCTTCACCGTGCGCTCGGAAGGAGTCGCCCGCTGGAAAAGGTCCAGCTGGACTTCACTCGGCGGCAGCACCGAGCGGGCGACAGGCGAAGGAATGTTCCAGCACGGGCCGGCCATGGATCAGGTGTTCCTGGAGGATGGTTTCGAGGACCTCAGGCGTGCATCCGGAATACCAGACGCCTTCGGGATAGACCACTGCGATCGGCCCGCGGGTGCAGACCTGGAGACAGTTCGCCTTGGTCCGGAAGACGCGGGCGCCGGGGCCCACGAGCCCGAGTTCCTTGAGCCGTCGCTTGAGGAACTCCCAGGACGCGAGGCCAGCGGCCGGATCGCAGCACTTGGGCTTGCCGGGCTCGGCGCACAGGAAGATGTGCCTCTCCAACGTCGGGATTCCCAACTCCTTCGAGACCCCAACCGGATCTGGGGATGTCGCTTCCATGGGATTCAGTGAACCACTTCGGCCCGGACATGCAACGCCCGGGCCTCCCCGCGACTTGCACCGGGATGCACGGACGCCGAATACTCCCGCCCATGGCCGTCGCCATCGCCCGGCAACCCAGATCGGATCCCGTCATCCAGTTCACCGTTTTCATCCCGAACCGGATCGGGCGCCTGCACGAGGTCGTCCGCCGCCTTTCGGAGCGTGCGGTGCACATCCTGGCCCTGACGGTCCTCGACACCACCGACAGCACCATTCTGCGTCTGATCGTGGACGATCCGGACGCCGCCCGGGCGCTGTTGGAGGAACATTCCTTCGCCTTCACCGAAACGGTGGTGGTGGTGGTGGAGATGCAAGGCGAGAGGCAGCTGCGCGACGTCCTGGCGGCGCTGCTCGAGGCGGAACTGAACATCCACTACACCTATCCCTTCCTGACGAGACCGGGAGGGAAGTCGGCGTTGGTCCTGAACGTGGAACATCCGGAAGTCGCGGTGGAGAGCCTGCGCCGGAATCTTTTCCCGGTCCTGTACCAAGGGGACATCTCGCGCTGACCGGCCGTCCCCCTTGCTCCCGGCACCACAGCCGGGGAGAGGCCCCGCCCACCCCCGGATGGCTGTCCGTCCAGACACTCGATGTCCGAGCCGCCCCTTCCGCGGG
>CAIYXO010000599.1 GCA_903930165.1 uncultured Verrucomicrobiota bacterium
CCGATCTGACCCCTAAACCCGCCCACCCCGCCCACCCCGCCCACCCCGACCACCCCGACCACGCTGCACCGCTCACGCCCGAGCGGCAGGAAGAGTTTGTGCGGCGGCTCAACGGGACGCATGCGCTGCTGCTGCGTTATGTCATGTCGCTCGTGGCCAACCGCCACGACGCCGAAGATGTGATGCAGCGGGCCAGCGTGGTGATGTGGAAGCGATTTGGCACCTTTGAGTCGGGCACCGACTTTGTGGCCTGGGCCACCACCGTGGCGTTTTACGAGGTGAAAAACTTCCAGCGTGTCACCGGCCGGTCGCGGCTGGAGTTCGACAATGAACTCATGCAGACCCTCGCCGCGGAGCGGGCTCAACACGTGCGGCGGTGGTCGCCGCGGATGGAGGCACTGGAAGTTTGCGTGGAGAAGCTCGAACCGTCCCAGCGCACCCTGGTGGAAACGATCTACACGCAGGGTCTTGAAGTCGGAGAAGTGGCCCGCCAGCAGGGCCGCGCTCCGCAGACAATCTACAACCAACTCAATTTCATCCGTCGCGCCCTCGCCGAGTGCGTGCAACGCCGGATGGCCGGAGCCGCATCATGAACGACCCGACTCACCCCGAATGGCATCGCCTGTTCAACGCCGCGCTGAATGGCACGCTCACCGCCGCGGAGCGGCCGCAACTCGCGGCGCTGCTCAAGTCCAGTGCCGAGGCGCGCGAGCTGTGGTTCCTCTACCACGACAACGAGTGCGGCCTTTCCGAGTTAAAAAATACCGCGGCCACCACCGCCGCGAGCGTGACTCCGCGCAGCGGGCCATCGTCGCGGGGCACCTCGCCTTGGTTCCAATGGCGTTCCCTGACGGCGGCGGCGGCCGGACTGGTGATCGGCATGTTTGGTGTGTCGGTGGTGTATGGAATCGCAATCCGTCGCGGATTGGAAAAAAGAACGCCGCTGGCGGTTTTTGCGCCCGGTTTCGAAAACGCGCAGATGCGATTGGTGAAAGGGGTACCCCGGGGAACAGGCCAATGGGGTGGCGATGCCGCGCAGGTCGTGGCGGGCGAGAATGGCGTGCCGGCGAAGGAGGGCCAGTTCATGCTCCGGCTCGAGCCACCCGCCAGGGGCCCGTGGCGCATGTATCAGGTGCTGGATCTGCAGTCGCTGCCGGCAGGCGGGAGCGGTGAGTCGCGAGAAATTGAAATCTCCGCCTCATTTGCAGCGGCCGATTCCGAAGCATCGGTGCGTTTCATGCTTCGGGCGTTTGCCATCACCGAAGCGCCCGAGGAAATCGATGCCGCGTGGTTTGGCCGGCGGGACGAGTCAATCGCCTCGGTCACCCGAGGCCTTGATGTCCTGCCCGGAGCGCAGGGGTGGCAGACCTTGGGAGTGAGCATGCATGTACCCCGTACCGCCCGCAGCCTCGTGCTGTTCCTCGGCGTGCGCACCCCCGACAGGGCTGCGCGGGGATCGCCGATGTATCTGGATGACGTGCGCGTGTCGCTGGTGACGCCGCCTTGACCGTGATGATTCCCGTATGCCCTTGAATGCGGACCAAGGCCGCACCGGGCCCGTCACCTGAGCACCGCCTAACCTATTACCATGAAAAACCCCCTCACCCGTATCACCCTGCTGCTCCTGGCGCCGATCGCGGCAATGGGTGCGAATTCCTCTTCGCCGCCGCCCAGCGCCCCGCCCGCCCAATCTCCCGCCACCGGCGGCGACACCATCGAGCTGTCTCCCTTCGTCGTCAATGTCGACCAGGACAAGGGCTACGCGGCCACGACCACGCTCTCCGGTACCCGGCTCGCGACCAACCTCCGCGACACCGCCGGTTCGTTGTCCATCATGACGCCCGAACTGATGGCCGATCTCAACGTGAACTC
>CAIYXO010000600.1 GCA_903930165.1 uncultured Verrucomicrobiota bacterium
AGGAATCCACGAAGAGGGTGGCTTATCCGCAGATGTCGCAGAAACACGCAGATGGCTTCGCTGGAGCGCCAAAGACTTCGCCGGCAGTTGGACTCCGCCCCCTCCCCAACCGCTGTCCGCCGGCCAAGCACCAACCCACGACTCCCTTCGGCTCCGCCCATCTGCGGACATCTGTTTCATCTGTGGACGTCTCAGCCCCACAGAAAGAGGAATCCACGAAGAGGGTGGCTTATCCGCAGATGTCGCAGAAACACGCAGATGGCTTCGCTGGAGCGCCAAAGACTTCGCCAGTAGTTGGACTCCGCCATCTCACCAACCGCTGTCCGCCGGCCAAGCTCCAACACCCGAATCCCCTCGGCTCCGCCCATCTGCGGACATCTGTTTCATCTGTGGACGTCTCAGCCCCACAGAATGAGGAATCCACGAAGGGGGAGCTTATCCACAGATGTCGCAGAGGTACGCAGATGGCTTCGCTGGAGCACCGAAGGCTTCGCCATCGGTTGGACTCCGCCCCTTCGCCAAACGCTGTCCGACGGCGAAGTTCCAACGCCTGAATCCACTCCGCTCCGCTCATCTGCGGACATCTGCGGACATCTGCGGACATCTGCGTCATCTGCGGATGTTCCCGCGGCGGCCCCTGCGGATTGGAAAACGACGGCTATCTCTTGAGGAAGTCGACGGTCGCACTGAGTTCCGGCGTCAGGAAGCGGTCCGGCTCCCGGATCTGCACCTTCACCTGGAGCGTGCCCTTCTGGCGGCTCGCCTCGGGTGCGATCTCGACGACGGATCCCTTGTACCTGTGGTCCCGGAAGGCCCGCGGCATGAGTACGCATTCCTGTCCGATGAAGACCTTGGCGAGGTCGGATTCGTTGATGTCCAACTCGACCTGGAGGTCCCCGAGGTCGGCGACGGCCACCAAGGAAGTGCTGGGCCCACGCGTGCCGCCGAAGGTCTGCGGAGTGACGAGTTCGTTGGGATCGACAAGCTTCTCGAGCACCAGGCCGTTGACCGGCGAGCGGATGACACACCAGTCCATCCAGGTCTGGATCGTCTTCCGGGCACCTTCGATCTGGAGGATCTGGGCCTCGGCGGACTGGAGGGCGAGGCGGGCGTCGTCGAGGACCTTCTCCATCTCGACCTTGCGCTGGACGAGGTCGGTGGCGCGGCGGAGGTCGATGCGGGCCCGTTCCACGGCCACCTGGGCGACCGCCAACGCGCCGTCGTTCTCTGCGAGGCGGGCCCGGTACTCGGAGTCGTCGAGAAGGACCACGACCTGGCCGTTGGTGACGGTGTCTCCCTTGCGCACGCCGATCCACTTCACCACGCCCATGAAGCGCGGGCTGATCTCGATGCGTTCCCGGGCGACGATGTAGCCGGAGACGGTGAGCACGGATCCCTCGACGGAGCCCGAGCCGGCCGAACCGGAACCGGAGGCGGATGCCGTGGCGTTCGTGGACGTGGCGACCGGTTTGGAACGGGCGGCCAGCTCCTTGTCGGCGCGGTCGGTGGCCGACTCGCGGGAAGACCGGACGCCGGACTTCATGCCCGAGCGGTCGTCGTCGGAGGCGCGTGGCACCGCGTAGACGAGGATGGCGACGGTGACCGCGGCGACGCCGATGAAGATCGCCCAGGTGGAGACGGCGGAGCGCTTCTTCCTGTGGGAGGCGATCCGGAGACGTTCGAGCTGTTCGTTCATAGCGATTTCAGGGCGGAGATGACCGGGAGCCGCGAGGCGCGGACCGCCGGCAGGAGGCTTCCGAAGAATCCGATGAGGATGGAGAAGACGACTCCCTGGGCCACGAGGTCCGGCGTGATGCGGAACTGGTAGACCGTCTCGGAGAACGACTGGAAGTCGACGGTGCCGAAGGTGATGCCCCGCGCGATCACGTAGAAGTACACCGCCGCGGAGAGGCCGCAGCCGAGAAGCCCGCCGAGGGCCGCAAGGAAGGAACCCTCGATGAGGAAGCACAGGACGATCGAAATGCGGGAGTAGCCGAGGACGCGGAGGGTGCCGATCTCGCGGGTTCGCGCGGCGACCGAGGCGTACATGGTGTTCATGGCGGCGAAGACGGCGCCGATGGACATGGCCACGCCGAGGATGCCGGCGAGGATGTTGAAGGGCATCGCGGTCGCGGTCTGCTTCTTGTAGTACTCCGACTCGGGTTCCGCGCGGAGGGCGAGGCGCTTGTCCTCGGCCACGCGGTTGGTGAGGGCGGCCAGCGCGGCGGAGTCCCGGGGACGCAGGAGGATGCTGGAGTACATCTCACCGCGGTCGAACACGGCCCGGGCCTCGTCCGAATCCATCCATGTCTCGGAGTCGAAGGCCGAGCCGCCGCCGTCGAAGACACCGACCACCCGGAGCCGCTCGGGGCCCGCCTTGATGGTGCCCCCGACCTGGAATCCGTCGAAGCGGCCGGCGAGGCGACGGGAAACGGTTACCTCCCTCTTGCCGGGCTCGAACCACCGGCCTTCCACGAGCTGAACGGAGGGACGCAGCTCGAGGCCGCGCGGGGTGACTCCACGGATCAGCGTGTTGGCCTCGCCGGAACCGCCGAGGCGCGGGGCGCTGACCAACATGACCAACTCGGCGGAGACGACCGGTTGGCCGGCCGCGTTGCG
>CAIYXO010000601.1 GCA_903930165.1 uncultured Verrucomicrobiota bacterium
GTTGAGCCTCCACGGCCGGGACACTCCCGATCCACTCCCCGCAGACACCCCGGTGCGACACGGCTCGAACCGGGGTTTCTCATTTTCCAAGCCTTTGGGACAGCCCGTGGACAGTCCTGTCCCATGGCCGCGTCAGATTGTATCCCGGCGTCACAGCATTCGGCGCGTTCCCGGCCCACTCCGCACATCGATATCGTTATCCTAAATGAGGACTCCTTCATGGAGGTCCTGGCATTCCGGCAGCAATGGGGATCCCACAGACCCCGCAAGGGTCGCTGACAAAAGATCAACGACAGCAAATCAACAAAAGGACCCCCATGAAACTCGTCACCAATCCCCGTTCCGCGTTCGGCTATGTCTCTCCGCTGGCGTCCCTCTTGGACCGCGAGTTCGAGCGCTACTTCGAGGCCGCCCCGGCCGTCGCGGCCTTCCGTCCCGCCTTGGATGTCCGGGAGGACGCCAATGCGGTTACCGTGCAGGTCGATCTCCCGGGAATCACCCGGGAACAGGTCCAGGTCACGTTCCATGACGGCGTGCTGGTGATCGCCGGGGAGAGGAAGTCCGAAGAGGCGCGCCAAGAGGACACCTGGAACTACCGTGAGCGGAGCCACGGGCGTTTCGAGCGGCGATTGACGGTGAACACCCCGGTCAACCGGGAACAGATCCGCGCCAGCCACAAGGACGGCGTGTTGACGATCACGCTTCCGAAGACGGCCGAGGCCAAGCCGCGCCAGATCGAGATCGCTTCCAACTGAAACCGCGGCGGCACCACGACCCGGTCCCCTCCAGCGACGGGGGCCGGGTCTTTTCGCGTGCAGGAACCGGAACGAACCGGACGTCGCTGTATCCTCCGAAGGGCCGCGCCGGTCATTGGGGCCACGGTGACCGAATCCTCACACCACGCATCCGGATCCAGTTGGACCAGCAAGGCGTTCCACCGTCATCGGACGCTGCTGTTGGCGACCCTGATCGCGGGAGCCCTGATCGCGGGCATCGGCTGGTGGAGCCTGGGAGCGGTGCGACGGACGCTGGAGGACGGGCTTCGCAGCGAACTGGAAACCGACCTCAAGGCGAACGTCACCGCCTTGGAACTCTGGATCCAGGGCCAATTGCGCACGGCCAGGCTGCTGGCCACCGACCCGACCATTCGCGAACCGGCCAGCGCCGCCCTCCAGCAGGCGTTGGTGAGCCCTTCCTCTTCCCAAGGTTCCGGGCCGGGACCGCAGGGCGGCTTCCGCTCCGGACCGGGCGGCGGGACGAACTCCCCGTTCAACCGGTTTTCGTTCGGGCTCGAGGAGCGCATCCAACTCGCCGGCTACGTCTCCGCGGTCCTGGTGGGCACCAACAACCGCGTGGTGGCCAGTTCCGGCAGGATGAGGATCCGTCCCGGCACTGCGGTGCCCCAGGACCATGCCGAACTCTACCAGCGCGTGCTCGCGACGGGCGAACCGGCCTTGATCACCCCCTTCAAGCCGGCGCGCCCGGCAGGACGCCCCGGCTTCGGTGGCCCGGGCGCACGAGGCGGAGGAATGGGCTGGATGGGGCGGGGCGGTCCCGGCGCCACCAACGGTCCTCCACCCGGCGCTCCCGTTTTCGGAGGAGCCGGCGGAATCGGCCCCCGGATGCCGTCCGGCGCGACCAACCCTCCGCGTGGCGAAATGCAGGTGATGCAGGTGCTCGCCCCGGTGCGGGACGACGACGGCCGCATCCGCGGCGTGCTGGCCCTGGTCCTGCGCCCGGAAGCGGAGTTCACGCGCGTCCTCTCGGTCGCCCGCACCGGGGAAAGCGGCGAGACCTTCGCGTTCGACCCCGAGGGACGCCTTCTCTCCCAGAGCCGCTTCGAGGAATCGCTCCGTCAGCTCGGATTGCTCACCAACTCGCCAGGCGTCACGTCCGCATTGAACCTCGTCCTCCGGGATCCGGGTCTCGACCTGACCACAGGATCGAAGGCGTCGGCCGACGAAACGGACCGGAGCCTGATGGCCCTGGTCGCCCGCGCGATCGGCGAACCGGCAGGCGTCAGCGTGGAGCCGACCCGCGACTACCGCGGCGTTCCCGTGGTCGGGGCCTGGCGCTGGGTGGAGGAACATCAATTCGGAGTGGTCACGAAGATCGACGCCGACGAGGCCTTCCGGTCCCTCCGCGTGCTGCGGTGGATCTTCCGGATCCTGTTGTTGTTCGTGGTCCTGGGCGCGGTGGTCGGGGTGGTGGCCTCGCACGCCGGATCGGTCTGGAGGCGACGGTTCAACGAGGCCCAGTTGCGGGCGCGCCAGCTCGGCCAATACACCCTTGTGGA
>CAIYXO010000602.1 GCA_903930165.1 uncultured Verrucomicrobiota bacterium
GGCCTCTGCGGCCTTGGCGAACCAGAGCGCGGCACGGGTGGGGTCGTTCCCCTCGTCGGCCGTGAGACCGGAGTGGGTGTAGAGGTCGACCACGGTTTCGGTGACCCTGGCCAGCGCCGCGCCTTCGCCCCGCCGCGCCTTCTCGGCCTTGCGCCATTGCCAGGAGATCCCGACGACTCCGGCGACCAGGGAAACCACGCTCACGGCGAGCAGCGCCGCGACCTGGGGTCGGCGGCGTGCCCAACGCCAAGCCGTCTCAAGCCCGGTGAGCGGCACGGCCGAGACCGGTTCCCCCCGTGTGAACCGTTCCAGGTCGTCGGCCAACGCGGCCGCGGAGCGGTAGCGGCGGGCGGGATCCTTTTCCAGGCACTTGAGGCAGATCGTCGAAAGGTCCTTCGGGACGCCCTTCAACGGCTCCGGAGCCTGCTCGACCGCGCGCCGGATGGTGTCGAGCGCGGTGGTTCCACGGAACGGCGGCCTGCCTGAAAGCAGCTCGTAGAGCACCGCTCCCAGGCCGTACACGTCGGTGGCGGTGGTGACCACGGCGTCCTTCCCGCCCGCCTGCTCCGGCGCCATGTAGTTCGGGCTGCCGAACACACGGGCCGAAAGGGTCATCGAGCCGTCGACCTCGTCGAGCAGCTTCGCGAGGCCGAAGTCCGTGACCTGGGGTCCGGCCGCGTCGTCCCACAGGATGTTCGACGGCTTGAGGTCCCGGTGGAGCACGCCGTGGGCATGGGCAAAGGCGACGGCCCGGGCGGCCTTGGCGACCGCCTCGGCCAACGCCTTCCAATCCCCGCGCCGGCCCTCGGCCCACCGGGCGATCGAGCGTCCGCCCGGCACCAGCCGCATGGAGAAGTAGTGCTGCAACTCATGTTCCCCGATCTCGTGGACCGGGACGATGTTCGGGTGGTGCAGCTGGGCCGCCGCATGGGCTTCTCGACGGAACATCCGGAGCGCATCCGGTCCGGCCAGTTCCCCGGCGAGGATCATCTTCAGGGCCACCTCCCTGTTCAGGGAGACCTGGCGGGCCCGGAACACGACGCCCATTCCGCCCCGGGCGATCTCCTCCAGAAGCTCGTAGTCCCCAAAACGGCGGTTTTGGAATCCCGACGTCGCGCTCTCCGATCCGGCCACGGAATCCGATCCGGCGGATTCGTCGGCCAATCCGAGGAGGCACAAGGGACAATGGCCGCCCAATTGCACCGCCAACGGCGTGCCACAGGTCGCACAGGCGATCGTGGACGTATCGGATTTCTGGGGGTCGGCGGACGCCATGGCTTCCAGGAACGGTCTAACCGGAATCCAAAGGTTCCTTACCGCGATCCCGAGGAGGATGGAGACATGGAGACCACCTTGAGCAGGTGCCGCAGTTCGGCGTCGGCATCCTCGGGCGTGGTGACGGTGGCCGCGATCTCCTCGCGGAGGTATTCCCCGTACCGTCGGCGCATCCGGTGCATGGCCACCGCGACGGTGCCCTCGCTCAACCCGACCTGCCGTCCAAGCTCGGCATATCCGCGGTGACCCGGTCCTCCGCTGAGGCCCGGATGCAACGCCTCGAACAGCTCGAGCCGACCCGCCCTGGTGTATTCCTCGCGCAATCGGGCCAGGACACTTTCCAGCACCGCCAAGGCCCAGCTGCGTTCGTAGTGGAACTCCGGCGTGAGTCCGTCGGTCAGGTTCCGGACGGCCTCCCCGGCAGACAGGTCCTCGATGGAGGTCGCCGCCTGCCCACCACCGCGCTTCTGGGCGGACTGTTCCCGGTGCTGTTTGGCGAGGTAGTTGCAGAAGGCCGACAGCAGGAAGGTGCGGAAGCGTCCGCGGGCGGGGTCGGCCCGGGTCAGCGAGCGGCTGGCCAGAAGCTCTGCCAGGAATCCCTGCGTGAGATCCTGGGCGTCGTGCTCGGAGTGGCCGCGGCGCCGCGCGAAGACGTGGAGGGGATGCCAATACTGGCGGCAGAGCCGTTCCAGCGCCGCGGCGGATTCGGGTTCGGATTCGCTGCCCGCCTGGAGGACCACACTCCAGAGCGTGCTGGCGATGAGGCGTGCCGGACCGGACTGCGACGGAGGATCCGTCTGGACGTCCGTGTTGTCCTGTCTGGCTTCGGATTCGCTCATGTCAGCTGACCATGAGACTGGGGCGCCGATCACGGGCACCCA
>CAIYXO010000603.1 GCA_903930165.1 uncultured Verrucomicrobiota bacterium
CCGCTCCAGCACGAACCGGTCGACCGGCGTCTTCGCCCATTTCGCGTCCCGCACCCGGGGCACGGGCGGGCGCACCGGCGCGGTCCAGGCCCAGTGGCCGCCGGCGGGCACGTCTTTCGCCGCCACAGCAGGCCAATCGGCGCCACGGTCGATCCAGGCGCGGAGACGTCCGATCTCCCCGGCGTTGAGCGGATCGCCCTTCCTGGGCATGCGCGCCAGCTCGGAATGCGTTCCGGCCACGACCTGGATGAGGATCGAGTCCGCGCTCCGGCCCGGGATCCAGGCCGGCCCATGTTCGCCGCCCCGGAGCGCCGCCTCGCGGGAATCCAGTCGGAGACCCGATTCCGAGCGCTTCGGACCATGGCAGGAAACGCAGTGGTCGGCGAACAGCGGCGCGATGTCGCGGGAGAACTCCACCGCGGTGGACGCGGGCGCGGGCAGGGCGCCCGGGACGACGTCGGCGGCCTGGAGCGGCCCCGCACACAGCACGGCCGCGGCGAAGACGACCCACCGGCGCACGCCGGAGGACGAGTGGGACGGACGGGGGTTCACGGCACCCCGAGTGTGTCGCGGAACGCGGCCGGGTCCATGCCGATTTGGTGGAATGAGCACACGGTCCGGCGCACCTCGACCTCGGGTCCCAAGGATGTCATCTTCCTCCCATGAATCCCCGCAGACCGGAGTCGCAAGGAAACCGCCCACTGTGGGTCGGCCTCGTCGCCGTGCTGCTGGTTGCCGTCGGGATCGCGATCTCCTGGAAGCGGTCGGACGCCTCCACGGATCGCTCCTCCGGAGATCGCGGTTTCACGCCAGGTAATGCCGCTGCGCGTTCCACGCCGGCTGCGGGTCCCGTCCCGAACGCTTCGTCATCCGGAGCGGCGACGCCTCCCGCGGCGGACGCCACCGGAACGGCTCCCGATGGAGCGGCCGTTTCCAAACCCGCGGAGGCTCCGATTTCCAAGCCGGCTTCGAATCCGTCGGGTCCGGGCGTTTCCGATGTCACGGGCGCCACGGGAACCGCTCCGACGCCGGTCGCGGTTGTCACGGGCACCGCTTCGGGTCCGATCCTGCTGGAAGGAGTCGTCCGCCTGGACGGCACGCCTCCGGCGGAACGCGAGATCACTCCGATCCGGGCGGACCGTCTCTGCGGGGCCCTGCACACGAATGCGGTCCTGACGCGGCGGTACGTGCTCGGCAAGGACCGCGGACTCGCAAACGTCGTCGTCTCGCTGGTCGTCGTTCCTCCCGGTCTCGTGTTCCAGCCCGCGACGGAGAAGCCGCTGCTGGACCAGGTCGGGTGCGTTTATGAGCCGCCGGTGATCACCCTAACGACCCAGCAGGTGGTCCGGATCCGCAACTCGGATGCCTTCCTGCACAACGTCAACGCCCAGGCCCGGGCGAACCGGGGCTTCAACTTCGCCCAGGCGACGGCGGGACAGGTCAACGAGAAGTCCTTCGCCGAGCCCGAATCCGGGATCCGTCTCATCTGCAACGTCCATCCGTGGATGGCCGCCAGCGTCTCCGTGTTCCCGCATCCCTTCCATGCGGTGACCGACCCGGATGGACGTTGGCGGTTCAGCCAGCCCCTGCCGGCGGGTCGGCACGAGCTGGAGTTCAGCCATCGCACCGCGGGCACCCGTCGCGTGGTGGTCGAGGTCGGCGCGCCCGGTGGCGCGCCCCTGGAGGTCTCGCTCGAGGTCCCGCAGTCCTGAGACGGAGCGATGCGGAAGGGATCGGCACGCCATGCCGCGAAGCCGCCGGAGGCCCCACGCGGAGCCGCGGAGTTCGCGGAGGACGGAGGGATCGGCGTTCCGTCACCGGCTCCGCTGTCCTGTTGGCGTCCTGGCGCTTTCGCGTGAGGTCCGTCTTCGCTCCAAGGAAGTCGTTCCGAACAGGCGCCCTGCCTGACGCCCTTTTTGACGTCGGTTTCGGGGTCTAGGTTCGACGCCGCAGATGGGAGCACGCCGACAACCGGATCCGAACGCCTTCGAGGGCGAGGCCGCCGCGTGGCGTGCCGTCGGCGCGGGCTGGCGTCAGCTCTCGGGCAACTTCACCGACCTCGGCTTCAGCTTCGAGTGGCACGACTTCAACTCCACCCAGCCGCCCGACTGGGCCCGCAGCTTCCATCCGGGAAGCCTGGAACTCTGCCTCAACCTCTCGGGCAACGGCGAGGTCCAGAAAGGCGACGCCCGCGCCGCCTTCGCGCCCCGCACCGCCGGCTTCTACCTGCAGGGCGCCGATCCGCTCAGCGCGGCCCGCTCACCCGGGGAAACCCACCAGTTCATCACCGTCGAGTTCCGGCCGGATTTCCTGGTCCGGCACCTCGGCGGAGTCCGTGAAGGGCTGCATCCGCTCGTGCGCCACGTGGCCTCGGGCGGCCCGGTGGAGTCGGGCGTCTCCACACCCTCCGCATTGACCACGCGTCAGCGCGAACTGGTCGCCACGCTGCGCCAGCCGCCGGTGCTCGCGGGTGCCCAGACGCTTTGGTACGGCGCCAAGGCCGTCGAGCTGATGAGCGAGTTCTTCTTCGAGCCGCCGGCCGACGCCGAGCTGTTCTGCCATCGCCAACAGCGGGTGGCGGCCGGTCGTGTCGAGGCCGTGGTCGCGATGCTCAAGAAGGACC
>CAIYXO010000604.1 GCA_903930165.1 uncultured Verrucomicrobiota bacterium
ATCCGGCAGGGATCCGGGGATTGGAGAGTGGATCCGCAGATTTCGCAGAGGGACGCAGATGGGGAGAGAACCCAAGGGGTAATCGGTGGATCGGGTGGAGTCCTTGGACTGGCGCCCAAGGCTACTTGGGGAGAATCCAGGACGTCTCCCTTTCCAGGACGCCCCGCAGGTCCGCCGGCGACGCTTCCGTTTCATCGGGGCACTCCGGGAGGTTCCAGCCCACGCCGAGTTCCTGCAGTCGCCCTTGGAGCCGGGGCAGGTCCCAGACCTCCGCCTCGTCGGCGTTGTGGACCAGGGCGAGCTTCCGGCCGTCGGGGCTGAACGCGAGCGTCTGGACGGCAGGCTGGAATCCGATGCGCAGCGTCGCGATCCGGGACCAGTCGCGGGTGTCGAGGAGCACCACTTCATGGCCCTGCCGGGTGATGGCGAGCATCCGGCCGCCGGGACTCCAGGCGAGCAGTCCAGGGAGGCTTCCGTTCCTCTCGGTGGGGAAGGAATGGACCTCCTTCCAGCTCCCGGTCTCGAAGACCTTCGAGGTGGAAGTGCCGGCCCAGGCCAGCCAGCGCCCGTCGGGACTGAATCGTGCGTTGCCATTGCCCGGGGCGAGGATCCTGGCCGGCGGGCGTGAAGTGGACCCGAGGTCCCGGACATCCAGTCCGATGCCATGGAACGTGCCCAGCGCCAACCAGCGGCCGTCGGGCGAAAGGCTGGGGGAACGGGGCACCACGAGGCCCTCGATCTCGGAGCGTCCCAGCGATCCGTCCAAGGGCAACCGCAGCAGTCTGTCCTGGAGGGTCGGAACAAGCGCCGAGTGTTCCCCGGCATCGAGCGAGGGGCTTTCGAATCGGCTCGACTCGGCTTCGGCCAGAACCTGCGGTTCCGTCAGCGCGAGTTGTCCCCCGGATTCCGCGAAGCGCCAGCGGACGATCCTGAGAGGGGTGGCCAGCACGATCTCCCTTCCGCCAGCCAGAGGCAGGGCGCCGATGCAGCGGTCTTCCTCCCAGTGCAGCAGACGTCGGCCGGTCTGGGCGGAATAGACCGCGAACCCGCCCTCGCCGGAGGAGGAGAGCCAGCGTCCGTCCCTGGAGAACCGAAGATCATGACGCCCGACGACGGGCATGTTCCTGCGGAAATCCGGTCCTGCGACGGGCGCGACATGGGCGAGTTGCATTCCTTGGAGTCCCACCGCGTGTCCGTCGGCGGAGAATCGGACGGGGCGGTAGCGGTTCCCCCGCATCCAGGGCAGTCCGGACCTCAGGTCCAGGCCGACCGACGTTCCGTCGAAGCTCCAGGTGAGGGCGTTCCGGCCGTCCGGGTCGAGGTGGAGGAACGAGATGGGGCCGCGGTGAATCGAGAACTGTTGGACCTTTCCCGAGGACGGATCGAGGAGCCACAGCGTCCCGGACTCGAGGCCGACGGCGATGGTTGAACCGGCCCAATCGAGCGATTGGGCGGGCAGGGGCAGCGTGAAGTCCCTCCGCGGTTTCCGACCGTCGAGGTCATGGAGACGCAGTCGATCGCCCTGGGCCACGGCGAGCCACCCGCTGCCGCTGCGGG
>CAIYXO010000605.1 GCA_903930165.1 uncultured Verrucomicrobiota bacterium
AGCTCCAGGGCGGCGGGATCCCCATCTACGAGCCGGGTCTTGAGGACCTGGTCCTCCGGAACGTCGCCGCGGGCCGGCTCTCCTTCACGCAGTCCACCGCCGACGGGGTCGCGCGCTCCGAAGTGGTGTTCATTGCGGTGCCGACGCCACCGAATCCCGACGGCTCGGTGGACCTCAGCTACATCGAGAGCGTGGCCCGCGAGATCGCCGGCTGCCTCGAAGGCTACCGGATCATCGTGGACAAGAGCACGGTGCCGGTGAAGACGGCGGAGAGGGTCGCCGAGACGGTGAGGCGCTACCGCCGTAGCGAGGTGGAGTTCGACGTGGTGAGCAACCCGGAATTCCTGCGGGAAGGCTTCGCCATCGACGACCTGATGAAGCCGGACCGGATCGTGATCGGCACGAGCAGCGCACGGGCGGCCGCGCGCATGCGGGAGCTCTACGCCCCGTTCGCGGCCCCGCTGATCGTCACCGACACCAACTCCGCCGAGCTGATCAAGCACGCGGCGAACTCGTTCCTCGCGCTGAAGATCTCGTACGCCAACGCGTTGTCGGTGATCTGCGAGGCCAGCGGGGCCAACGTGCAGGAGGTGGCCCGCGGAATGGGACTGGACGCCCGCATCGGCACCCGCTTCCTGCAGGCCGGACTCGGCTTCGGCGGCTCCTGCTTCCCCAAGGATCTCAGCGCCTTCATCCAGATCAGCGACCAGCTCGGCTACGACTTCCGCCTGCTCAAGGAGGTCCAACGGATCAACCACGGCCAGATGGAGCGGTTCGTGAAGAAGATCGAGGACACGCTCTGGGTGCTGAAGGACAAGCGCATCGGCGTGTTGGGCCTGGCGTTCAAGCAGAACACGGACGACGTGCGCTCCTCGCCGGCGATCGATCTGTGCCTGCGTCTCCTCGGGGGCGGCGCACGTCTCCGCGTCCATGACCCCAAGGCCATGGACAAGGCCAAGGCGATGCTCTCCCCGGGTCCGAGCCTCGAGTACGTCGAGGATCCCGGAAAGGTGGCGGAAGGCTGCGAGGCCCTCGTGATCGCCACCGAATGGCCCGAGTTCGGCCGGCTCGACTGGGCCGCGATCCGTGCGTCGATGTCCACGGCGATCCTGTTCGACGGCCGCAACCTGCTCGACCCGGCCGAGATGAAGTCCCTCGGCTTCCTCTACAAGAGCGTCGGTCGGTGAATCCCGTCCCCATCGAGGTCTCCGCAGGCGTGCTGGTCCGCGACGGGCGCATACTGATAACGCGACGTCCGCCGGGCTCGCATTTGGCCGGCCTCTGGGAGTTCCCCGGCGGCAAACGCCAGCCCGGGGAATCCTGGGAAGCGTGCCTCGTCCGGGAACTCGAGGAGGAAATCGACGTCACCGTCGCCGTCGGCGCCCTCCGCTTCGAGACCGTCCACCACTACCCCGGCAAGTCGGTCCACCTGCGCTTCTTCGACTGCACCTGGGTCCGCGGGGAACCGCGACCGGTGGAATGCGCCGAGGTCGCCTGGGTCCGCCCGGCGGAACTCGCCCGTCACTCCTTCCCCGAAGCCGACCGCGAACTGGTCGCCCGCCTCGCCTCCAGCGGGATCTGAGGGCTCCTGGTCGGGGCCCTGCATCCATCCAGGAACGTTCCTCAGCGGTACCCTCCAGCCTACAGGGCCAAAGCCGTTCCTCTTCGGTCAGTCCGTGCCTGTCCGTGGGAATCCGTGTCTCTCTCCCAAAGCGCGAGCGGACTCGCGCACTCCACGACGCTGTCGCGATGAGGCAGGCCCCGCTTGCCGGCTACGGCTCCACCTCGGGCTGCATCTCCCCGGGAGTGGGAGCGCGCGGTCTACATCGGGCTCGTCCGACGTTTCAGGCGACGGTCAGAGCCGGTTGCCGCCTGTCGGTCCGATCGGCTTGGCGGTGGCCCCGGGACTCTGCAGGACCTTGCTGAACGCGTCGCAGGACACCGCGTATTGGAAACCGCTTCCAGTGCCCGCGGCGCCGTAGCGCCCCTTCTTGTCCAGGGCCACGAAGTTGATGCTGAGATCGTAGCCCTTGGGATCGAGGGATGCGATTCGGTGGATCGTCGCCAGACAGGCCTCCACCGGGGACATCCCCTGTCTCATGAATTCGACCACCAGGAAGGAACCGCAGTAGCGCATGACGTTCTCGCCGATGCCCGTGGCGCCGGCGCCGCCCACGGTGTTGTCCACGTAGAGGCCGCCTCCGATGATCGGTGAATCGCCCACCCGACCTGGGATCTTGTATCCCCAACCCGAGGTGGAACAGGCGCCGAAGACGTCTCCCGACGG
>CAIYXO010000606.1 GCA_903930165.1 uncultured Verrucomicrobiota bacterium
ATCTAGGGGCCAAGGCGGTGTACGGCTACGAACCGCTCACGGGTCGGGAACTTTGGCGCATCGAGGAGCGCACCAGCCACTCCGGCGGAACCCGGCCGGTGGTCGGCCGGGGGATGGTCTTCCTGCCCACCGGATGGTCCCAAGGCCAGACCTTGGCCATCCGCCCGGGCCGTTCCGGCGAGGTCCTCGACGTCAACGCCGGTTCCGCCACCAATTCCGGCGCCCTCTCGTTGGCATGGAGGTCCAAGCGTGGCACGCCGAAGAAGCCCTCGCTGACCCTGGTCGGTGACCTCCTGTTCGGGATCGAAGACGGCGGTGTGGCCACCTGTTGGGAGGCCGCCACCGGCGAGGTCGTCTGGTCCGAGCGCCTCGGGGGCAACTATTCCGCCTCGCCGGTCGTGGCGCAGGGTCGCCTCTATTGCGTCGGCCAGGATGGCAACACCGTGGTCGTGGAGGCCTCGCGGACCTTCCGCAAGCTGGCGGAAAACAAGCTGGAGGAAGGCTCCATGGCCTCGCCGGCGGTCGCGGGCGATTCGCTGTTCCTCCGGACCAAGTCCTTCCTGTACCGGCTCGAAGGTCCGGCACGTTGACGTCCGGGGGTTCCGTCCGTACGGTGATCCCGCCGAAATATGATCGCCGGAAAAATAGGAGCCAGCAGCAGTCAGCAACCCACCTTCCGCGTCGGGGATGAGCGTCTCATCAAGCTCACCTCCAGCGCCGGGAGCAAGGTCTCCGGACTTCTCAACAAGCAGGGTCGTCCCCAAGGGGTGCTCCGCGTCGCCGTGGTCGGCGGCGGATGCTCCGGTCTCCAGTACAAGATGGACCTGCAGGATTCGCCGCAGAACCGCGACATCCTCGTCGAGAGCGCCGGCGTGCGCGTGGTGGTCGATCCCAAGAGCGCCCTCTACGTCACCGGCAGCGAGCTGGACTACAGCGACGCCCTGCAGGAAGGCGGCTTCAAGGTGAAGAACCCCAACGCCGCGACCAGCTGTTCCTGCGGCGAGAGCTTTAGCGCCTGATTCTCCCCGACGTCGCTCCGCTCCGTACGACTTTGGAGCGAATTTCCCCCATCGACGCGGCCATTTCTTCCGAAGATTCTCCGATCCCATGACGCCGGCCGAAGCGATCGTCCAGATCCGCGAGCTCTCCAAGGTCTACCAGCAGGGTGACATCTCCGTCACCGCGTTGAACAAGGTGTCCCTCGACATCGCCGCCGGCGAGTTCGTCGTGCTGATGGGGCCCTCCGGCTCCGGCAAGTCCACGTTGCTGCACATCCTCGCCGGCATCGACACCGCCACCTCGGGCACCGTCGAGGTCCAGGGCGTCAACGTCGCCGGCCTGGACGAGTCGCAGCTGGCGGAATGGCGGAACCAGAACGTCGGATTCGTGTTCCAGAGCTTCAACCTGATCCCGGTCCTCACCGCGTACGAGAACGTCGAGCTGCCCCTGCTGCTGACCGACCTCGACCGGTCGGAGCGCCGGCGGCAGGTGGAGACGGCCCTCGGCCTGGTCGGACTCGCGGAGAGGTCGCACCATCGGCCGGACCAGATGTCGGGTGGACAACAGCAGCGCGTGGCCATCGCCCGTGCGATCGCCACCGACCCGGCCCTGATCATCGCCGACGAGCCGACCGGCAACCTCGATTCCAAGTCCGCGTCCGACGTCCTCACCATCCTTCAGTCGTTGGCCCGCACCGCCGGCAAGACCGTGGTCATGGTGACCCACGATCCCAAGGCGGCCGCCTATGGCACGCGCAGCCTCCACCTGGAGAAGGGGGAGATCGTGGCATGATCCGCGGCCTGAGCATCCCCGGTTTCGTGTTGAAGAACGCCTTCCGCAACGGCCGGCGGGCGCTCCTCACCGTCGCCAGCGTGGCCATCAGCTGCGCCCTGCTCGTGACCCTGCTGACCTTCCAGCGCGAGCTCACCGTCCCGCCCGAGTCGGAATCGGCCTCGTTCCGCATCATCGCTCGAAACAAGGTCTCCCTCGCCCAGCCGCTCCCCCAGCGCCAGATGTCCGAGATCGTCAAGATCCAGGGCGTCCGGCAGGTGACGCCGTTCACCTTCTTCGGCGGGCTCTACGCCGAGGAGACCGCGACCAGTTGGGCCCAGTTCGGGGTCGAGCCGGCCCGGTTCCGAGAGCTGATCCTCGAGGGGAAGATCTCGCAGGGCAGCTACGAGGATTTCGTGAACGACCGCAACTCCTGCCTCCTCGGGGCGGACACCGTCCGGCGCTACGGGATGAAGGTCGGCGACAAGCTCCGGTTCACCGGGACGTTCTACCCTGTCGATCCCGAGCTTCGGATCGCCGCGGTCTACGAGGGCACCGTCGACGACCGCAACTGCTTCTTCCACCACAAGCTGCTCGACGAGCTGATGGACGACTGGGGTCAGACCGGCACCTGGTACATCCTCGCCGATTCCGCCGACTCGGTGAACTCGGTGATCCAGGAGGTGAACGCCACCTTCGCCAACACGTCGGCCGAGGTCCGGGCGGAAACGGAGCGGGCCTTCCAGCTCAGTTTCGTGAGCATGTTCGGCAACGTCCGGCTCCTCTTCGGCAGCATCAGCGCGGTGGTGATCTTCACCCTCGTCCTCGTGTGCGTCAGCACCATGAGCATGGCCATCCGCGAACGGTTCCGGGAACTGGCCGTGCTCAAGGCCATCGGCTTCCGCAGACGGGAGATCTTCTCCTTCATCCTCGCCGAGAGCTTCGGTCTCTCGATGCTGGGCGCGCTGGTCGGCATCGGCGGGATCTGGTTGTTCTGGAACCTCATCGACCTCCAGACCCTGACCAACGGCTTCCTCCCCTATTTCGAGGTCACCCCCCGCATCATGGCCACCGGCGCGAGCGTCGCCGCCGTGCTCGGGATCCTCGCAGCCATCGGTCCCTCCGTCGCCGTGGCCCGCATGAGCGTGGTCGAGGGACTCAAGACCCTCGACTGAGAGCGACGCCACCATGGCCCTCCCGCTGAAATACAACTTCCGGAACGTCCTCGTCCGATGGCGCACCACCGCCTTCACCATCGTCGGCGTGGCCGCCGTGGTGTCGGTCGTGGTCCTCCTCCGCGCCCTGGCGAAGGGCATCGAGGCGAACAGCGCCTCGACCGGCGACCCGCGCAACGTGCTCATTGTCCGCAAGGGCTCCCAGGCCGAGTCCGGCAGCCTGATCACCCGCGAACAGTTCCGCACCCTCGAGTTCTTCGAGGAGATCGACCGCAATGCGTCCGGACAGCCGGTCGTCTCCGCCGAGTTGGTCATGCTCGTCAGCGCCCCGCGACTCGGCGGCTCCGGCGAGGCCAACACGCTCATCCGCGGCGTCACCCCGCGAGGCCTCGAGTTGCGTCCCGCCGTGAAGCTCGTGGAAGGACGGTGGTTCGAGCCCGGCAAGAGGGAGGTCACCGTGTCCCGGCGCCTCGCCGGCCGCTTCGACGGATTCCAGGTCGGG
>CAIYXO010000607.1 GCA_903930165.1 uncultured Verrucomicrobiota bacterium
CCCGAAGGGCTTGAAACAGGTCGAGTCCGTCCTCGAACCGAAGGCGGCAATGACCCTCCACGTTCTTTTCGAGTACTTCCGCAGTCACTTGAAGCTTGGATCCCGCCTTGTCCGAGGAGAAACGAAGCAGCGATCCGGGCCGCACCCGCTTTCCCGGTCGTAGAAGGACCCACCAGTCGAGGTAAGAAACCTCCTCCAGCAGCAGGATCTCCACCACTCCCCCGGTATCGACCTTTCGGCCGTGAAGGCGGGCCGGAATGACCTTGGAGTCGTTCAGCACCAAGGTGTCACCCGGCTTGAACCACTCAAGGATGTCTCGGAACATCCTGTGCTCAAGAGTGTTGCGAACCCTGTCCAAAACAAGAAGGCGCGACGCGTCCCGTTCTTCCGCTGGCGTTCCAGCCACGAGTTCCAAGGGGAGCACGAAGTCGAAATCGGAAGTCTTCATTTCTCAGATGGGAGAAAATGGGAATCGCAGGCTTCACCACCTTGGCAGCAGCACCCCCACAACCACCTCATGCCTCAAGGCTTACACTGTTCACAAGGAAATGTGAACAACCAGTGAAGAGCAAAAAGTCATGAAACAGCTATCGTTAGTTGCAAAAAGTCTTCGAGCTCAGGTACAAAGTTGCAGCGCTTGGGAGGAAAAGTGGATCCCAGGTGGTGAAAAGGGTTCGCCAGGGTGCGTGCGGGGCACGACCCGATCCGGATCCAGATCGAAATCGGGAACTGGAAATCGGGAGTTGGGAACGCGGAAACAGGGATCGAGTCATGGCTCCAAGTGACGTCAAAGAACCGGGGACGAATCCCCCGTCGGCAACGATGCCGGCGGCCGGATGTCCTCGCTTCACCTGGCGTTATGAACATCAGATCGATGGCCAAGGTCGAGCCTCTCTTCCGAGCAAGTGGCGTCCCGAGTCCACCGCGGGCCTGACCTTCATGGCGGTGATGATCAAGCACCCTTCCGAGGCGGAGTTCGTCATGGTGCTTCCCATGGACCAGTTCGAGCGGTTCATCAACCCCATCTGCGAAGGCGACTTCACCGCCCCGCTGAAACTGGCGGAACGCCACGACTACGTCGATCGGATCATCGAACTGGAACTCGACAGCGCCGGGCGGATCGCCCTGCCCAAGGAGATGCGGGCCGCGGCACAACTGAAGTCCGACGTGATGTTCGTGGGCTGCATCAACCGTTTCGAGCTTTGGAATCCGAAGGCCTACGAGATGGCACGGATGTCGGAGCACCTGCTCAAGAAGGTCCAGAATCCGGAGAAGACCTGACCATGAAGTTCCCCGCCCTGCTGAATCCCAAGAGCTGGTTTGTGGCGCGGCCGGCCCCGAGCCGGGCGACCGAAGTCATCGGGACCCCGTCGCGCACGGGAGGCGTGCCCATGGGTTCGGTGAAGGCTTTGCCGGTGGAGCTCGCCAGCCGGCTCTTCTCCTTCGAGAACCGCCGCCGTGGTCAGAGCCGATTCGTCCAAGGTGAACTGGTGCTGCCCGAAGCCCATCCGGTTCGGAGCGACCTGTTCGAGGACGACGTGGAACTGGTGCGCCGTCGCAAGGTTTCGCGTCTGATCCACGAGACGCGCTCAGCCCCTTCCACCCCGGGCCACCATGATCCGGAACTCGCGGTCAACCGGCTCCGTCAGCGCGAACCGGTGTCGTCGCGGGTCGTCCAGAAACCCTGACCCGCTGCATGTCCGGTGCCCACATTCTCGCACACCCCGGTGATGCCCTCCGAGACGCTGGCCGCCCTGCGGCCGCGGACGGGAGGTCGGTACCTGGATGGCACGCTCGGAGGGGCCGGCCACTCGGAGGCGATTCTGTCTGCGAGTTCGCCGGACGGGTTCCTCTGCGGCTGCGATCGCGACGACGACGCACTGGAGGCAGCCGGACGGCGCCTCTCAAGGTTTCCAGGCCGCTTTGAACTGAGGCGCGGGAACTTCTCGGAGGCGGCGGATTGGATTCCGGCGGGGACTCTGGACGGGGTGTTGCTGGACCTCGGTGTGAGTTCCCATCAGATCGACAGCCCCGACAGGGGGTTCTCGTTCCAGCACGACGGTCCGCTCGACATGCGGATGGATCGCCGCGGAGGGCCTACCGCGGCGGACATGGTCAACGGGCTGCCGACGGAGGAGTTGGCACGGATCTTCTGGAAATGGGGCGAGGAACGCGAGTCGAGGCGGATCGCCCGCGCACTGGAAAGCGAGCGGAGAATGCGTCCCTTCACCACCACCTTGAGTCTGGCCGGGTTCATCGAGTCCCTCGTTCCCCGGCGCGGGTCGCGCATCCACCCCGCCACCCGCGTGTTCCAGGCGCTGCGCATCGCGGTGAACGAGGAACTCGCCTCGCTCCAGTCGGCGCTCCCGGCGTTGTTCGCACTGCTGCGTCCCCAAGGTCGGCTCGCGGTCATCACCTTCCATTCGCTGGAAGACCGCATCGTGAAGGACTACTTCCGGACAGAGGCCCGCGAATACGACGTCCAGGGGACCTACGACCATCCTGACTTCCGGATCCCCCGCGCTGCGCGGGGCCTCGACCTCCATCGCCGGGGACTGGTCGCCACCGACGAGGAGACCCAAGCCAACCCCAGGTCCCGGAGCGCACGCCTTCGGGTGCTCGAACGCCTCTGAACATGGCCGGAAGTCCCCAATCCACACCCTCGGAGATCCGGTTCGGAACCGTTCTGCGCGCCATCCTCGGTTCTGCGATGATCGCGGGCTTGGGCGTTCTCTGGGTCCTGCAGAGCCGCGAGCACCAGCAACTGCAGGATCAGATCACCCTCAGCAAGTCGAACTGCACGGTCCTGACCCACCTCATCCGTCAGGATGGAAGGGAGCTGGATCCGCTGCTCACCCGCCCTTCCCTCCTCGCCAAGGTTCAGGAACTCGGTCTGGGCCTGACCAACATCACCTACGGACAGGTGGTGAAGGTGACGAACTCTTCGCGCGAGCGCTCCCTGGACATCACATCCCGTCGCCCGTCGCCGCAGGCGCCGGCACCCGCCATCGCAACCGCTGTTCCCCGATGAACCCGGACCTTCCCGCGAATTCCACTCGGCGCCTGAGGACCATGGCGTACCTGTTCGGCGGCGTCTTTGCTGTTCTCGCGGGGCGTCTCGTCTACATCCAGGGGCTCCAACCCGATTCGCCCCGCTACACGCTCGGCGGCACCCCGCCCCGCGTCACCTACACCCCGGCAATGCGGGGTGAGATCCTCGACAGCCGCGGCCAGCGGATCGTCCACTCGCAGCACGTCTACAACGTCCGCGCCAACCCGGTCCTGATCGACGGCCATGCAGAGACCCTGGCGCGCCATCTGGCCCCGGTCCTGTCGACCCCCGCGGAGCGGCTGGCGGAAGCCTTCCGGATCCGGCCTGAACTGCGCTGGAAACCGGAATCACGGACCAACCTCGCCGGCGGTTGGTCCACCAACTGGACCCAGGTCTATTTCACCAACCAGAGCGTTCTGATGGCCACCAATCTCAGCCTGGACGCGTGGACGGCTGTCAGGACGAACCTCGCCGCCTATTCCACCGCGGAGGAACTGAGGCTGCGTGCCGCATGGTCGGCTCTCGATCGTCGCCGGCAGAATCCGCCGCACTTCGATTGGTGGGACCTTCCTTCCAAATACCGGTTCCGCCGCCAACTGGCCCTCGAGCGCAAGGAGATCGCCAAGGTCCTCCGTCCCCTCCGCATCGCGAACGATGTGATCCGGAAGACTGCGCTCGCTCCCGAACTGCTCGAGAACCGGGTCTACCCGCACGAGAAGCTGAGCGCTCCCCTGTTGGGTGCGGTGACCAACGGCCCCATCCCCGTCGTCGAGTACCGCACCTCCACCGGGAGCATCCACGTCGCAGCCCGGGAGTTGCCGCCCCGCATCCAGGGTGCCTCAGGAATCGAACGGCAGTTCGACGACGAACTCCGCGGGGTCCATGGAAAATCCGTCTCACGCCGCCGCGGAAGCCGAGAGCTCGCCAACACCCGGGAACTCGATGTCGTGCCCCAGCCGGGCGCCAACGTGCGGTTGACCCTGGACGCCAACCTCCAGTACGTGGCCGAGGACGCCTTGCGGCGGGGCATGGACCGCCTTCGTCCCAACTGGATGTCGGCGATCATGGTTCGGCCGGCCACCGGGGAGATCCTGGCGCTGGCCAACGCCACCAGCCCGACCTACCTGCCACCCGGGGTCACGAACGCCGCCTATTACCGGTCGCAACCCCAAAGGAACCACGCGGTTTCCGAACTCGTCGAACCCGGATCGACCTTCAAGCTGGTCACCTACGCCGCAGCCCTCGAGGCGGGTCGGGTGAACCCGGATTCCCGCATCGACTGCCAGGGCGGCGTCTGGATGCCTCCGACCGGCCGTCGCAAGACCGTGAACGACGCCCGCGGACACAAGCTGGGCAACGCCAGCATCGAGGAGGCGTTCGCGCTCTCGTCGAACGTCGGCGCCGCCAAGATCGGCTACTACGAACTCTGGGACCCCAAGGCCGCCCCGCGGGACACGCCCCTGTGCAGGATGGCCTCGAATTTCGGATTCACCCGCAGGACCGGAATCCTCTGCGGCGGCGAGCCCCCTACCCGCATCCCGGCCTGGGACGGCATGGGAACCCAAATCATCCTTTCCTACGGTTACGGCATCTATGTGACCCCCCTCCAGGTCACCATGGCCTACGCGGCCATCGCCAACGGCGGCACGCTCATGGAGCCGATGTTGGTCCGGTCGGTGGAGGATTCTTCCGGAAACATGATCCGGTCCTATGCCCCGCGCGTCGTCAACCAGGTGGTCCGTCCGGAAACCGCCCGTCAACTGGTCCGCCTCCTGACCGCCGTGGTCGGCCCCAAGGGCACCGGCAAGGATGCGGCCATGGCGGAGTACACGGTGGCAGGCAAGACCGGAACGGCCAACAAGATGACCCGTACCCATCTGGCCAACGGCGTCACCGCCCACTTCAGCACCTTCGTCGGTTTCCTTCCG